>JAEMSB010000343.1 GCA_016463045.1 Niveispirillum sp. | reverse complement strand
ATCCTTTTCTTGACCCCCGACAACCTGAGCGCATTGCCCAAAACCACCAGCGAGGAGGAGGACATGGCCAGCGCCGCGATCAGCGGTGTGGCATGGCCCAGCATGGCGATGGGCACCGCACACAGGTTATAGAGCAGCGAGAAGCCCAGGTTCTGTAGCACCAGCCGGTCGGCCTTGCGCGCCACCGTTAAAAGCTCTGCCAGCGGGGCCAGAAGGTCACCCTGGAACACGGCATCGGCGGCGGTCTGCGCCACATCGACCGCACTGCCGGGCGAGGCCGACACATCCGCCGCCGACAGGGCGGCTGCATCGTTCAGCCCATCACCGACCATCAGGACATGGCGGCCCTCCGCCTTCATCGCGGCCAGGGCTGCTGCCTTGCCCGCCGGGTCCACGCCCGCCTGCCAGTCCTTGATGCCCAGGCGGGCCGCCATGGCTTCCACCACTGGCGCCCGGTCCCCTGAAATCAGGGCCAGGCGGTATCCCTTGCGGCGCAGGGTCGCCACCACGGTCACGGCATCGGCACGCGGCGCATCGGCGAAGGTGAAGCGCTGTGGCTGCCGGCCAGGGCGCGCCAGCCACAGTTCCGGCCCCTCAATGATGCTGCCCGGCACGCTAACCGGCCCGACAAAGCCACGCCGGCCCAGGCGCACCATGCCATCCGGCCCCTGCCATTCCAGGCCGGCCCCCGGCACCTCGCGCACGCCCTCGGCCGCCGGCCCCGGCCCTGCGGCCCGCGCAATGGCCCGCGACAGCGGATGCCGGCTGGCCCGCGCCAGCGTCGCCGCCAGTTCCAGGTCCGCCGCATCGCGGTCCCCATCGGGCAGAAGGTCGGGCCGGCCCAGGGTCAGCGTGCCTGTCTTGTCAAAGACGATAGTGTCCACCTTGGCCAGCCGCTCCAGCGCCGTGGCCGATTTCAACAGGATGCCGCCGCGCAGCAGCCGCCCCGTCGCCACCACCTGCACCGCCGGCACGGCCAGCGCCAGGGCACAGGGGCAGGTGATGATCAGCACCGCTACCGCAATGAACAGCCCCTGCTGCCACGCAATCCCAACACCCAGCACCCAGGCCAGGAAGGTCGCCAGGGCGGCGGTATGGACCACGGGCGTATAGGCCCGCGCCACCCGGTCGGCCAGCGCCACATACCGCGCGCGGCCCTGCTCGGCCGCCTCCATCAACCGCACGATCTCGGCCAGCAAGGTGCCCTCACCCCGCGCCGTCACTGTCACGCGCAGGGGGGCCGACAGGTTGACCATGCCGGCAAACAGTTTATCACCGGGCCGCACCGGCTGCGGATGGCTTTCCCCGGTGACCAGCGAGGTGTCGATATCCGACGCCCCGTCCGCCACGGCCCCATCCACGCCGATCCGCTCTCCCGCCGCGACCAGGACCATGGCCCCCACCGGCACCTGCGCCGGGGCCGTGGGCACGGCCATGCCCGCCTCGTTCAGCATCATGACCGGTGCGCGACCCAGCGCCAGCAGATGTTCCGCCGCAGACCGCGCCCGACCCCGCGCACGGGCATCCAGGAACCGCCCCACCAGCAGGAAGAACAGCAGCATGACGGCGCCATCGAAGTACGCATGTTCCCCATGCCGCGCCGTCTCCCACAGGCTGACGGTCGTCGCCAACGTGACACCCAGGGAGATGGGCACATCCATATTGGTCCGCCCGGCCTTCAACGCATTGATGGCCGACCGGAAGAAGGGTCGTGCGGCATAGGCGACGACCGGCACGGCGATCAGCGCCGACAGCCAATGCATCAGGGTGCGCGTGGCCTCGCCCATGCTGCCGGCATGCCCGGACCAGACGGAAACGGACAGCAGCATGATATTCATCATGCCGAACCCGGCCACCGCCATGGCTCGCACCAGTTCTCGTTCCGATGCCTTCTGCGGATCATCCGCCCCTTCCGTTCCCGCCACGGCGGGGCGATAACCCAGCCGCCGCACGATGCCGGCCAGATGCCCCGCCATATCCGGCGCGCCGTCGCGCCACGTCACGGACAAGCGCCGCGTCGTCAGGTTCACGCGCGCCGCCGTCACGCCCGCTTCCCGGCGCAACGCACTTTCAATCAGCCAGACACAGGCCCCGCAGGTCACCCCATCCACGACCAGCCGCAGGCACTGCACCCCGTCCGGCAGCGTCTCCACCGCGCCCGACAGGTCCAGTGCCGCCACCTCTTCCCCCGCCGGGGCCGGGGCATTGGCGTCGCGGCGCGCGTAGTAGGCATCCAGCCCCAGATCATGGATCAGGGCATAGGCACCCGCACAACCCGTACAGCAGAAACGCTCCCCCGCCGACACCGGCTGCCCGCAATGGACGCAGCCCATGTCATGTACGTGATCGGTCACGATTACTGGGGATGGGGCGCGGGTCATTTTGTCACCACGATCCGCTGAACCAGCAGATACTGGTCATCACCATGGCGCAGTGCCGCCTTCACATCCCACTGGCCGGGATGCGGCGTGTTCAGCGGTGCCACGAACCGCCCCGCCCCCGTGGCGGTGAAGACCAGGGAAAGCGGCGCCTCATTGCTGACGGGGCGTTCCAGCCGGCCGGTAATGCCCACGCGGTCCAACGGCTGCCCGTCCCGGTCCTGGATGCGCAGGACCAGTTGGCTCCCCTCCACATTCACCGACACGCGCCAGCCCAGCGCGTCCTGCCCCTTTTGGGCCGCCAGCACGTCATTATAGCGCACACCCCGCTCATAGGGCTTGTCCACGGCCAGCCCGGAATAGGAATTGATGGCATAGGTCACCATCACGGCATTGACGAGGATGACGACCAGCATGGCACCCACAAAGACCCAGGGGATCCAGCTGCTCTTGCGCGGTTGATCGATGGTCATGGCCATGGCTCAATCCCTGTCGTGATGGTGGCGGACATGCGGGCCGACGAACACCGCGTCATAGGCGTCGCCCTCCCCGCGCACCGGGTTGGTCAGCACGAATTCAATCTCCACCCGCTCATCCCGTTCCTTGTCGGGCGGGGCGGTAACGAACACGCGGAAGGTGGCCACCTTGTCGGGCTTCACGGGCAGGATCACCGACTGGCCTTCCCCCGCCTCGCCCACATCCTGAACCAGCAGGTGCCCGTCCTTCATGCCTTTCAGGCCCAGCAGGAAATCCACGGACTCCCGCCGCTTGTTCAGGACCTTCAACGTATAGCCATTGCGCACCCCACCATCCGACAACGTCACGAACAGGGGTGCCCGGTCACGCAGCACATTCACTTCCACGGTGGTGCGCAGCAACAGTGCCGCCAGCATCACGACCCCGACCAGCACCAGCAGGCCGGCATAGATCAGGGTGCGCGGGCGCACGATCTTCCATTTGGCCCGACCCCCCTTGGCGCGTGCCTGCTGCCGCGCCTCGGTGTCGAAGGTGATCAGTTCGCGCGGGCGGCCCACCTTGTCCATGATCTGGTTGCAGCTGTCGATGCACAGACCGCAACCGATACATTCCAGCTGCAACCCGTCGCGGATATCGATGCCCGTGGGGCAGACGGCCACGCATTGGCCGCAATCGATACAGTCGCCGCGCCCGTCCCAGCTGGTGCCCGCCTTATGCGGCCCGCGCTTCTCCCCGCGCCAGCGCTCATAGGTCACGACCATCGACTGGTCGTCCAGCATGGCGGCCTGGAACCGCGGCCAGGGGCACATATAGGTACAGACCTGCTCGCGCGCCCATCCGGCCAGGACATAGGTGGTGGTGGTGAACAGGCCCACGAAGAAATACTGGACCAGCGTCGCCCGCCCTGTAAAGAACTCCACCACAAAGGTCGGCGCGTCGTTGAAATACAACGCCCAGGCACCGCCCGTCGCCAGCGCGATCAGCAGCCAGGCCGCATGCTTGGCCGTGCGCTTGGTGAATTTCTCGACACTCATCGGCGCCTTATCCAGGCGCATGCGCGCCCCCCGGTCGCCCTCGATCCAGCGTTCAACCAGCATGAACAGGTCGGTCCACACCGTCTGCGGACAGGCATACCCACACCACAGCCGCCCGAACAGGGCCGTGACCAGGAACAGGCCCAGCGACCCCATCACCAGCAGGCCCGTGATGAAATAGACCTCCTGCGGCCAGATCTCGATCCCGAACAGATAGGCGCGCGGGGCACCCATATCGATCAGCAGGGCCTGTGACGGCGCATCCGGCCCCCGATCCCACCGCACCCACGGGGCAAGGTAGTACAGCGTCAGACAGAAGATCAGGACGGCCCATTTAATGGTGCGGTACTTGCCCGTCACCGACTTGGGCTGCACCTTGATGCGCGCAGCATAGAGCGAGGGCGGCGGCACATCGGCGGCCTTGGGCGCCGGCTTGCGCCCGCTCTCAAACGCCGCCTGCGCCGCATCGGCAGCCGCCGCCTTCTCCAGCAATGTCTCCGGCCCGGCCATCGGGGCACCCCTTGGAAACGGTCATGAACAGTTCGGTGGGCAACCCACCCTGACCGTACCCTAGGCCTGTGCTGTGCAGCGCGCGTTGCGATAAATCAAATGACGGGGGAATGATTGGGATGGGAATGTTTGGTCGCAGGGAGGGCTTTATGGGCCGGTGAGGGGCTTCTCTCAAACCGTTACGAAGCTCATGGTCCCTTATTTGGACCATACCACGCTTGCTCAGCGCCAAATTTTACGTAAAATACAGAAGATGCGTAACCGGAGAGCATAACATGGTGATGGTCACATCAGCCGAGTTTGTCCGGCAGTTCGGCACCTATCAGCGTAAGGTCCAGCGGGAAGAGGTTGCCGTCACCTCCTACGGGAAAGTCGTGGGCTACTACGTCTCAGCCGAGGATTTTGAAATCCTTCAACAGGCCAAGGCCGCGCGGCAGGCCTATCATCCGGGTGAGTTGACGGAGGATATGTGGGCCGATATCGACCGCGCGGAACCCAGTGCTGAGGCCCACAAACTGGATCATCTGATGGGCGGGGCTGAATAATGGTCCTGCCACCCCCGGCACCGGGGCTGGTTGTCCATTTCTCATACCTCTGGCGCAACCAGTTTGAGCAGGGGGAGGAAACAGGGAGAAAGGTTCGCCCCTGCCTGATCATCGCGGTCGGAACACGTGATGGCGACTTGCGCGCCTTCATCGTGCCGATCACCCACAGCGAACCGCCACAGGGACGGGGAGTGCCCATTCCGCCAAAGGTGAAAATTCACCTTGGCCTGGACGAGCAGGCCTCCTGGATCATCATTGACGATTTGAATGTAACCATCTGGCCCGGCTTCGACCTGCACCCGATCCCCAACCGGTCCGGTAGCTTTGTCTATGGCGAGGTCCCGGCCAGCCTGCTTCGCCAAGTGCTGACTGCCATCAAGGCATTGCGGCCACAGCCCAAGGCCACACCCAGGACCTGACAAAACAAAACACCCCGCCGGTCTCTCT
>JAEMSB010000342.1 GCA_016463045.1 Niveispirillum sp. | reverse complement strand
GTCCCACCATTGATGCGGGGGAGGTGCCGGCCTCGGCCCGCCCGCGCCGGCTGCCAGGTGATCCCGCCCCCAGCCTGGAACGCATGATCCGCGTCGATCAGGCCGGTGAATATGGCGCCGTCCGTATCTATACGGGGCAAATGGCCGTTCTGGGCAAGGGAGATAAGGGCCCCATGCTGCGCCATATGACGGAGCAGGAGCAGGTCCATCTGGAGACGTTCAACAAACTGGCGCGGGAACGTGGCATACGCCCCACGATGTTGCAGCCCGTCTGGCATCTGGCCGGCTGGGCGCTGGGTGCCGGCACCGCCGCCCTGGGCAGCCGGGCCGCCATGGCCTGTACGGTGGCGGTGGAAGAGGTGATCGACCAGCATTATGCCGAACAGGCCGAGCAGCTGGGCCCCGAGGAAGCGCCGTTGAAGGCCACCATCGAGCAGTTCCGGGCCGAAGAACTGGAACACCGGGATATCGGCCTGGCGCATGAGGCGGAGCTGGCGACCGGCTATCCGGTCCTGTCCGCCCTGATCAAGGCGGGGTCGCGTACCGCCATCTGGCTGTCGCAGCGGATTTGAGGGTTAGGCCGGAGCGGTGGTATAGGCACCGCCCCGGCCCCGCGCCTTACCGATAGCGCATAGCGTCCGCAACTTCGCGGTCGACAATGGTCTTGCCGATGGGGGCAAAGGCCAGGCCCGCGAATTTGAAATGCTGCAGGCCGAACGGGATGCCGATGATTGTGATGCAGCAGGCCAACCCGATGATCAGGTGGCCCAGGCCCAGCCAGATGCCGCCGAACAAGAACCAGATCACATTGCCGATGAAGCCCAGCGGGCCGGTGCCGATATCTTCGCGCCCCGTCAAATCATCACGCGACACCGCCACCCGGCCAAAGGGCCAGAACATGAAGATGGCGATGTTCAGCGCGGCCCGTGCCCAGGGAATGCCGACAATGGAAATAACCATCACCAGCGTCGCCGTCAGCCAGGCCAGCCCGGCATTCCAGCCGAACAGCAGCAGCCACAGGATATTCATCAGCAGATTGATCATCGCGCGGTCCCTCCTTTCAGGACGTCCCTTTTAATGTGGGCGGTCAGAAGAAATTTGTAACGACCGCTGCGACGACTCCGATTGGTGCCACTACGCGCACCAGCAGGCGCCAGAGAGAATAGAAGAACGGACTTTCAAACCCGACCGCTGCGACACTGTCCTGACGCGTCACCACCCAGCCCGCAAACAGGGCCAGCATCACGCCGCCCAGCGGCAGCAGGATGTTGGAGGTGAGGAAGTCGATCCAGTCGAACCAGGTGCGGGTGCCGCCGAACGGATGCACATCCGACCAGATATTGAAGGAGAACAGGGTCAGGAAGCCCAGCACCCAGGCGACGATACCGCCGATCCAGGCGAGCGCCGAGCGCGATAGGCGCACACGGCCCGCAAACGCCGCAACGATCGGTTCCAGCAGCGAGACAGAGGATGTCAGGGCCGCGATGGCCAGCAGCACGAAGAAGACGGCCCCGAAGATCGCCCCGCCCGGCATGGCGCCAAAGGCCACGGTCAGGGTGACAAATACCAGACCCGGTCCTTCCGACGGGTTCAGGCCATTGGCGAAGACGATAGGGAAGATGGCCGCACCCGCCAGCACCGCCGTCAGGATGGCGGCAAAGACGATGACCACCGAGGTGCGGGGGATGGACACGCCGCTCGGCAGATAGGCGCCATAGGCCAGCATGGTGCCAAGCCCGATGGAGAGCGAGAAGAAGGCCTGACCCGTGGCGGCCAACACCACATCCCAGGTCACGGCCCCGAAATCCGGCTTGAACAGATAGACCATGCCGCCCACGAAATCGCCCTCGATACCGGCATAGATACAGAGCACGACCAGCAGCGCGAACAATAACGGCATCATCCAGACCACGGCCTTTTCGATGCCGGCCTGGATGCCGCGCGCGACCGGAATGATGGTCAGCAGCATGAACAGCGCGTGCCAGAAGGTCAGAGCCCAGGGATCGCCCAGGAAATCATTGAAGGCCTTGCCCGTTTCCGCCCCCGACAGGCCGGTCATGCCGCCCATCAGCAGCTTGGGGATATAGGCCAGGGACCATCCCGCCACGACGGAATAGAAGGACAGGATCAGCACCGCCGCCAGTACGCCGACGCAGCCGACCAGCCCCCAGGTTGCCCGCCCCGAATAGCGGCGGCCCAGTTCGACCAGCGTTTCGATGGGACCCTGCCGGCCCATGCGGCCCAGGGTCAGTTCGGCGATCAGGATGGGCAGGCCCACAGCCAGCACACAGATCAGATAGACCAGCATGAAGGCAGACCCGCCGCCCGTGCCGATCATATAGGGGAATTTCCAGATATTGCCCAACCCGACCGAGGAGCCGATAGCGGCCATCAGGAAGGCGAAGCGTGACGACCACTGGCCGGCGGCAGCGCCGGCATTGTCATTGGATTGCAAGAGGCCTACCCCTGTTCCGATCCGGCCATTATCCCCCGTATGATGGGGCTAGCCGGGTTTTGTCCGATATTTCAAGCAATAACCCTGGCCCCCAGCCAGGGGCAAGCCCCCCACCAACCGGGCGGCGGCGATTCCAGGACGATTCCATTACGGAAATCCTAACACGCGCATGGGTGCCAGCCCGGTCCTGCGTTGATGGCGGATTGACGGGCTTTGTCACAGAGCATATTTTATGCCCAACAACTGAGGTGTGTGATGGCGATCAGCGGCGTTTCCTCCTATAGCTCTTCTGTCTTCCAGACCCCCGGCGTTCGCCCGGCGGAGAGCAATACGCGCGTTCAGCCGGTGCCCCCGTCTGATCAGCAGGCGCAGCAGACCGCGTCCACCCAGCAAGATAATCAGCAGACCAACACCAATCCGACCGACAATGAACGTCAGGAAGCGGTTGCCTCTGGTCGTACCCGTGGCAGCTTCGTGAATATCACCGCCTGATCCGGTGATAGGTTCAAAACAAAGGCGCGGTGCCCACGGGTACCGCGCCTTTTTATTTTTTAGGCCGGGTGAGCCCCGGGGCAGGCCAAGCTGCCAAAGGTTTAAGCCTTGGCAGCTTGGAGGCTGGCGACTGCCAGCCCGGCGCTCGTGCGCCGAAAGCCAAGGCGGCGGATGCCGCCGCCCGGCGCTTGAGGGAGCGTGAAATCTCCCTTGATCGGTTACGATCAAGGGGATGACTGTTCCTTCTTTTTCTTCAATTCCCGCTTCTGGTCGGTCTGTGCGCGGTCGAGTGCGTTCAGGTTCTGCAGGGCGATATTGGCGGCGGACGTGCCGGCGGCCACACGGCGTACCGATTCCCAATCCTGCTTGGCCCGCACCATATCGCTTTTGGCGGCACGCAGATTACCGCGCAGCAGCAGCGCCTCCCCACTTTGCGGCGACAGGCGCAGCGCCTCTTCCACATCGTTCATCGACTTGCCATCCAGCGCCAGCAGATGGTGCGCCTGGGCCCGCAGCAGCCAGGCCTCTGCCATCTTGGGCGCCAGTTCCACGACCTTGTCCAGATCGGCGATCACCTCCCAGTAGCGTTCCATGCCGGCGCGCGCGATGGCACGGTCCATCAGGATCTGCGGGTCGCGCGGCGTCAGGTCCAGGGCCTTGCCGAACGCCGCCTCCGCCTGCGGCAGCTTATGGGCGTTGGACCAGGCGGTTCCGGCCCGGCTCAGCAGATTGGCGCGCACGGTCGCGCGCTCCCGCACCATTTCCGCCGCCACCGCCTCCAGCGCCGGGGCCGCCAGTTCCCAATCGCCGCGCAGCATCAGGGCCAGTGCCTGGCACAGGCGCGCATCGACGCCGGCCCCCTGCCGTTCCCATAGCTTTGCCTCCTCATAGGCGAAGTCGGGCAAGGCCTCGGCCCGATCAAGGCAGGCGGTGCGGTTGGCGAAGATCGCCCCTTCCTGCGCCAGCGCGGATTGCGGCAGGCACAGGGTGAAAAGGGCGATCAACGCCCCGATATTGAGCATTCGGTTCATGGCACGCTACAAATCCTGATCCGTCCCCTGCTGGCAAGTGTCAAAAGATTCATGATCGCAACACCCCCCCTGCCGGTTGGCCGGCTGTTCATCTTCGGTCTGGGTTACACGGCCCTGCATCTGGCCGACTGTCTGCGTCCGCTCGGCTGGTCGCTGGCCGGCACGGTGCGGGGTCAGGACAAGGCCGATGCCTTGCGCGCACAGGGCATTGACGCCTTCACCTTTGACCGGGGCAGGCCGCTGGCCGATATCGCGACAGCACTGAATGGGGTCACCCATATCCTGTCATCGGTGCCGCCCGATGCCAATGGCGACGCCGTGCTGGATCATCACGGGGCCGATATCGCGGCGCGGGCATCTGGCCTGCGCTGGGTCGGATATCTGTCAACCACGGGCGTCTATGGCGATACCGGTGGCGGCTGGGTGGATGAGGACAGCGCCCTGAACGCCACCGGCCCGCGCGGCCAGCGGCGGGTCGCGGCGGAGGCGGGTTGGCTGGCCCTGCACCGGCAGGCCGGCCTGCCGGTGCATCTATTCCGCCTGCCCGGCATCTATGGTCCGGGGCGCAGCGCGATTGACACGGTGCGGGCGGGCACGGCGCGGCGCATCGACAAGCCGGATCAGGTGTTCTGCCGCATCCATGTCGATGATATTGTCGGCGCCATCATCGCCTCCATGGCCGCGCCCCAGCCCGCCACAGCCTATAATGTCGTGGATGATGAACCCGCACCCGCGGCCCAGGTCGTGGAACATGCCGCAGCCCTGCTGGGGGTCGAGCCTCCCCCACTTGAACCTTTCGATCCCGCAACAATGTCGACCATGGCCGCCAGCTTTTATGCCGATAATCGCCGGGTCCGGAACGACCGGCTTAAATCCTGGCTTCAATATCGGCTGATCCACCCCACCTATCGGGAAGGACTGGCGGCGCAGTTGGCCGCAGAGACAAATAGTGTCAGGCCTGTAACGGCTGGGTAAATCCGCAGGCGGACCGTTGCCGTCCAAGTTAGGATCAAGGAATGCACGACCCCGCCCCCCTGAACGACATCACCGCCCCCGTTTCCGCCGAAAGCGATGATGCGGCCCTGCGCCGCGATCTGTCGCGCCACCGCTGGATGGCGGGGTCCTGTCTGGCCCTGGCCGCCGGTGGCTGGGCCGTCAGCCATGCCCCCTTCATGCCGCCCGGCATCGCGCCCGCCCTGCGGGCCGTGGCAGAGGCGGGGATGATTGGCGGCTTAGCAGACTGGTTCGCGGTGACGGCCCTGTTCCGCCATCCGCTGGGCTTGCCCATTCCGCATACGGCCCTGGTGCCGCGCAACCGCGACCGCATCGCCGATGTCATCGCCGCCTATATCGACCGGGAATTCCTGGAACCCGCCATGCTGGTGGAACAGGTGCGGCGCATGGACACGGCGGCCAA
>JAEMSB010000341.1:3459-5404 GCA_016463045.1 Niveispirillum sp. | reverse complement strand
GCCTGTGCCGGGGCAGGGGCGGCGGCGGGCAACAGGATGCCGGTGACATGGTTGTCCTGACCCAGCACCAGTTTTGCCGCCTGTTCCACCTGTTCGCGGGTGACGGCGGCGATGCGGTCGGGCCAGGCCTCCACATCCTCCACGCTCTGCCCCGTGGTCAGGGCGACACCGAAGGCATAGGCCGGGCCCTGCAGGCTGTCGCGGGCGAAGACGGCATCGCGGCGCAGGCGCACCTTGGCCGATGCCACCTCCGCATCTGTCACGCCGCCCGACAGCAGCTTTGCCAATTCCGCATCCAGTGCCTTCTCCACGGCGACCACATCCTGCCCCGGTGCCGGCGTGGCGGAGACGGACAGGGTGCCCAGGTCGAGCGCATTGGGATTGTAGGACAGGTTCACACCCGCCGCGATCTTCTGCTCCACCACCAGCGACTTGTAGAGGCGCGAGGTGGCGCCATCGGCCAGGATGCTTTCCAGCACCTCCAGCGCCGAGGCGTACTGCTTTTCGCCAGCGCTGTAGCTGGGGGCCTTCCAGATGCGCATCCAGTTGGGCTGCCGCACCTGATCATCGGTCAGGGTGATGCGCCGCGCGCCCTCCGTCGGCGGCTCCGTCACGCGCACGCGGGCCGGGATGTCCTTGGACGGCTTGATCTTGCCATAGGTCTTTTCGGCCAGCGGCTTCAGTTCTGCTGCCGTGATATCGCCCGCCACCACCAGGATGGCATTGTTGGGCGCGTAGTGGCGCTTGTAGAAATCCAGCGCGTCCTGTGTGGTCAGCTTCTCGATCTCATGCATCCAGCCGATGATGGGCGTGCCATAGGGATGATGCACGAACAGCAGGCTGTAGAGCTGTTCATAAAGCCGCGATGCCGGCTCATTCTCCGTCCGCTGGCGGCGTTCCTCCTGGATCACCTTGCGTTCCGGCAGGACGATATCGTCCGTCAGGCGCAGATTGACCATGCGGTCCGCCTCCATCCCCATGACCAGTTCCAGCCGGTCGCGGGCGATGTTTTCGAAATAGGCCGTGTAGTCATAGGCGGTGAAGGCATTGTCGCGCCCGCCATTGCGGGCCACGGTACGGGAGAATTCCGACGGCTTCATCTTGGCCGTGCCCTTGAACATCAGATGTTCAAGATAATGGGCCAGACCGGATTTGCCCGGCTCCTCATCCGCCGAACCGACCTTGTACCAGACCATATGGCTGACGACGGGGGCGCGGGGGTTGTTCACCACCACCACCTGCATGCCGTTCTTCAGGGTGAAGGTCTCAGGATCGAAAACGCGGGCTGCGGCGGGGAACACCGCCAGCGCCGACAGGGCCACACCGGCCACCAGGGCGCGCCAGCGGCGTCGTTGCGTTACGGGACGTGCATCATGGGTCACGGGTAAAAAATCCTCCCGGCACAACAGGGCTGTTGGCCCGTACTGTGGCGCGGAGGATGCGGAAAGCCAATGGATTTAAAGTGAACGAATTGTAATGTGATAACGCAACGGGCCGGCGCAATGGCCGGCCCGTAACCATAGATTTTTTGACAAACCTTACGCCCGCTTGGCCCCGATATAGGCCACGTCGCTGCGTGTGGCCTCGAAATCGGTCAGCTCAATCGGGTACTCGCCGGTGAAGCAGGCATCGCAATATTGCGGCATGTCGCCGTCGCGCTTGGCATGGTTCAGCGACTTGTACAGACCATCCAGGCTGATGAAGGCCAGGCTGTCGGCATTGATATACTGGCGCATTTCTTCCACCGACATGCGATGGGCCAGCAGCTTTTCCTTTTCCGGCGTGTCGATGCCGTAGAAGCAGGGGTTGCTGGTCGGCGGGCTGGAAATGCGCATATGCACTTCCTTGGCACCGGCATCGCGCATCATTTCCACAATCTTCACAGAGGTGGTGCCGCGCACGATGCTGTCATCGACCAGGATGATGCGCTTGCCCTCAATGAAAT
>JAEMSB010000341.1:0-3449 GCA_016463045.1 Niveispirillum sp. | reverse complement strand
ACGCCCAGGCGGCGGATCTTGTCCGTCGGCTGAATGAAGGTCCGACCCACATAATGGTTGCGGATGATGCCCAGGTCGAACGGGATGCCGCTTTTCTCGGCATAACCCAGGGCCGCCGGCACGCCCGAATCCGGCACCGGGATCACCAGATCGGCATCGATATGGCTTTCCACGGCCAGCTGCGCGCCGATCTTCTTGCGCACGCCGTAAACCGAATGGCCTTCCATGAAGCTGTCGGGGCGGGCGAAGTAGATATATTCGAAAATGCAGAACTTCGACCCGGTCTGCTGGAACGGGCGCAGCGACTGCACCCCGTTCTTGTCCAGCACCACCATTTCGCCGGGTTCGATATCGCGCACATAATCAGCGCCGATAATGTCCAGCGCCACCGTTTCGGACGCCAGCACATGGGTGTCACCCAGGCGGCCCAGCACCAGGGGGCGCACGCCATGCGGGTCGCGCACGCCGATCACCTGATCCTTGGCCATGCAGACGAGGGAATAGGCGCCTTCAACCTGACGCAGCGCATCGACCAGACGGTCGATGACGGAGCCGTTGCGGCTGGTCGCCATCAGATGGATGATGGTTTCGGTGTCCGACGTCGACTGGAACAGGCAGCCACGGCGCACAAGCTGCCGGCGCAGCTGCATGGCGTTGGTGAGGTTGCCATTATGGGCCAGCGCGAAGCCGCCAAACTCAAACTCCGCGAACAGCGGCTGCACATTGCGCAGCGAGCGTTCGCCCGTGGTGGCATAGCGGACATGGCCGATGGCGATGTCACCGGTCAGGTTGCGCATGACCGTTTCGCTGCCGAAAATATCACCGACCTGACCCAGCGCGCGATGCTGCGGGAAGTCCTGACCGTCGAAGCTGACGATGCCGGCTGCTTCCTGGCCACGATGCTGCAACGCGTGCAGACCCAGGGCCACCAGTGCCGCCGCATCCTGGGGACCGTACACACCGAAGACGCCGCACTCCTCGCGCAGCTTGTCGTCGTCGAAGGGATGGGTCGTAAGCATGGGCTTCGCACCTTTCGCGGGGGAGATGGTGTCCGGTTGGGTCATGTTCATGCGCCGGGTCAGCGTTGGTCCCCTTCGGGACGTCGATCCGGTTGGTTGGTTTGCGGCTGATCGGTGCTTTTAATCACCTGGTCAAGACGGCCAAGGTCATCGGCATTATAGCCGCGATCCTTTTCCGGCACAGCCGCGTTCCCCGCAGATGTGGGGCGCGGATTGGCAAGCCGTTCCAGGGTGCGACGGGCATTCTCCGCCTCTTCCAGCCGGTTCTGCGCGCGCTGCGCCTCCCGCTGGGCCGGCGATAGGTCGGCATTGGGCAGGAAGCCGCGCAGAATGTCGGCGCCCGTCTCCAGGAAGGGCTTGGCCTTCGCCTCGCGCAGCCAGACCGGCTGTTCGGGCCAAAGCCAGGCTGCGAACAGATAGGCCAGCGACACCAGAACCGCGCCGCGCACCACGCCGAACGCGAAGCCCAGCGAGCGGTCGATAGCCGAAAGGCTGCTTTCCTGCACCTTGCCGGAAATGGTGCTGGTCACCACCGACAGCGCGATCAGCGAAAGGGTGAATACACCCAGGATGGTAACGCCATCGGCCACATATTGGGTGCTGATATAGTTGCGGGTGTAGGGAGCGGCCAGCGGGAACAGCCACAGGGTGGCAAGGGCCGCGCCGATCCAGGCGGCAACCGACAGGACTTCGCGCACGAATCCGCGCGCAAACGCCATCAGGGCGGAGATCAGGAGGACCGTGACGACGGCAACGTCAACGGGGTTCAGGCTGCTGCCTTCCATGCGGCTCCCCTCAATCCCGGCCACGCGGCGGGCGCGGTGGCGCGTCCGCCTGGAACAATGGCAGCAGATCGGACAGATGGTCCAGTTCGATGCGCCGCAACCCTTCTGCCGATCCATCGCCGCGCGACCGGCGCGGCTGCGGCATCAGCGCCCGGTTGAAGCCCAGCTTGGCGGCTTCCTTCAGGCGCTGATCGGTCTGGCTGACGGCGCGGATATCGCCCGACAGGCCAATCTCGCCGAACACGACGGCATCGGCAGGTACGGGTTCTCCCGTCAGGGAACTGATCAGGGCGGCGGCAACGGCCAGATCAGCGGCGGGTTCGGAGATTTTCAGGCCGCCGGCCACCGACAGGTAAACGTCGTTCGCCCCGATGGCAACGCCGCACCGCGCCTCCAGCACGGCCAGAACCATGGCAAGGCGGGACGTGTCCCAGCCCACCACGGCCCGGCGCGGCGTGCCCAGCGGCGAGGGGGCGACCAGGGCCTGCACCTCCACCAATACCGGTCGCGTGCCCTCCAGGCCTGCGAAGACGGCGGTGCCAGTAATGTCGCGGCGGCGGTCGGCCAGGAATAGTTCGGACGGGTTCGGCACCTCGACCAACCCATCCTCCCCCATCTCGAACACCCCGATCTCATCGGTGGCACCGAAACGGTTCTTGACGGCGCGCAGGATGCGGAACTGGTGCCCGCGCTCGCCCTCAAAATAGAGAACGGTGTCGACCATATGTTCCAGCACGCGGGGGCCGGCGATCTGCCCGTCCTTGGTCACGTGACCGACGATCAGCAGGGTGATGCCCTTGCGCTTGGCCACCCGGATCAGTTCCGCCGAACAGGCGCGGACCTGCGCCACCGTTCCCGGCGCACTGTCCAGATTGTCGATATACATGGTCTGGATCGAATCGATCACCGCCACCTGCGGACCGTCGGCGGCTTCCAGGCTGGCCACGATGTCCCGCACATTGTTGGCCGATGCCAGTTGCACGGGCGCGTTGGCCAGGCCTAAGCGGCTGGCGCGCATACGCACCTGATCCACGGCCTCTTCGCCGCTGATATAGGCACAGCGGGTGTCCTGGGCCAGGCAGCAGGTGGCCTGCAACAGCAGGGTCGATTTGCCGATACCGGGGTCGCCACCGACCAGCAGGGCAGAGCCATGGACAAGGCCGCCGCCGCAGACACGGTCAAATTCCTGGATGCCCGTCATGCGGCGGGGCGCGTCGGCCGGTACGCCCGACAGGGCCACGAATTCGATCTTGCGCCCACCGCCGGCCTTGCCCAGCCCCTTGGGCATGGCATCGGCCACCTGTTCCTCGACCAGGGTGTTCCATTCATTGCAGGCGTCGCACTTGCCCGACCATTTGGGATAGCTGGCGCCGCAATTCTGGCAGACATATTTGCTGGTGGCGCGGGCCAAGGTCGTGACAGCTCCCAGGGGTGGCGGACGCGGCCCCTATATAGACGCTGGAAGGGCCCATGGGGAGCCCTTCATAACACGAATGCAATATGCGCGGGATGCGTGCCGGACGGGTTACGTCGATAGAGCGTGCTTCACGGTGCCCTGAACCACGCTCTCCCATTTCATTTCCTCAGTCGCCGGCGCTGTATCCGCAGCTTAGGCTTACGCGGCATGTGCCGCGTAAGCCTAAGC
>JAEMSB010000340.1 GCA_016463045.1 Niveispirillum sp. | reverse complement strand
GCTGCTGGTAATGGTGACAATCGGGCTTATCAGGGTAACCGCTGCCCACCGCTGACGGATAAAGCCTCAGTCCGCCCCCACCGGACAATCCAGCCCCGCCGGGGAGCGGGTGAAAATCTCCACCCCGTCTTCGGTCACGCCGACCGTGTGTTCGAACTGTGCCGACAGGGACAGGTCGCGGGTGATGTTTGTCCAGCCATCCGGAAGCGTTCGCAGGCCCGCACCACCCTGATTGAACATAGGCTCGATGGTGAAGACCATGCCGGGCACCAGCTTCATGCCACGCCCCGGCTTGCCGAAATGCATGACATCGGGCGCGTCGTGGAAGACGCGGCCGATGCCGTGGCCGACATAGTCGCGGACGGTGGAATAGCCAACCGCCTTGGCAGCCCGTTCGATGACATGGCCGATATCGCCCAGATGCTTGCCCGGCACCGCCTGCCCGATGCCGGCCATCATGGCGTCATAGGTGGTGCGGACCAGATGGGCCGCCTTCTGCGTGACATCCCCCACCAGATACATGCGGCTGGTATCGCCGTACCAGCCATCGACGATGGCGGTGACATCGACATTGACGATGTCGCCCGCCTTCATCCGTACCTTGTCCGACGGAATGCCGTGATTGACGACATAGTTGGGGGAGATGCAGCAGGATTTGGGAAATCCGTGATAGCCCAGCGTGGCCGCCAGCGCCCCGTTCGCCTTCAGAAAGGCGGCGACAATATCATCAATCTCCGCCGTCGTGACGCCGGGCTGCATGTGGGGGGTGATGTGGTCCAGGCAAGCTGCCGCCACCGCACCGGCCCGGTGCAGGGCGGCAAAGGCTGATTTGCCGTGCAAGGTGACCCGCCGTCCCAGCGGGTCCAGCACGAAATTACCCGGATAGGTCTTCATCTACCCCTCAAGCCGCTGCCGCGTCACCGTACCAAACCATCAGTCCCCAAGACGGTCCAGCATCTCCTGGGTGATCAATACCACACCATTTTCGGAACGGTAGAAGCGGCGCGCATCCTCTTCCGCATTTTCACCCACCACCAGGCCGGCGGGGATGACGCAGCCGCGATCCACCACCACCTTGGTCAGGCGGGCATTCCGGTTGACCTCCACCTCCGGCAGGATGACAGCATCCGTCACCTCGCAATAGGAGTGGATGCGGACCTTGTTGAACAGGAGAGAGCGGCGGACGACGGAGCCCGAGGTGATGCAGCCAGCGGACACCATGCTGTCCACGGCCATGCCCCGGCGGCCATCATCATCGAACACGAATTTCGCGGGCGGCAGCTGTTCTTGATAGGTGAAGATCGGCCATTCCCGATCATAGAGATCGAGGTCTGGCGAGACCGTGCACAGGTCCAGATTGGCTTCCCAATAGGCATCGACGGTACCGACATCACGCCAGTAGGCGGTGCCCGGCTGCGCCTTGTTGCGCACGCAGCTTTCGTTGAAATGGTGGGCGACGACCTTCGCGTTCTCCACCAGATAGGGGATGATGTCCTTGCCGAAATCTCGGCTCGACTTCTGATCCTCCGCGTCGCGTTCCAGGTTCTTGTACAAGAACTCGGCATTGAAGATGTAGATGCCCATCGACGCCAGCGCCATGTCGGGCTTGCCGGGCATGGCCGGCGGGTCGGCGGGCTTTTCCAGGAAGCTGACGACGCGGTTGTCGCTGTCGACATGCATGACGCCGAAGCCCGTGGCCTCCATGCGCGGCACCTCGATACAGCCCACGGTCACATCGGCACCTGTGCGGATGTGGCTGGCCAGCATGTTGGCATAATCCATCTTATAGATGTGATCGCCGGCCAGGATCAGGACCCATTCCGCCTTGTGGGAACGCAGGATATCCAGGTTCTGATACACGGCGTCCGCCGTGCCCTGGTACCAGCTGGTCTCGTTGATGCGCTGCTGGGCGGGCAGTAGGTCGATGAATTCACCGATTTCACCGCGCAGGAAGTTCCAGCCGCGCTGCAAATGCCGCAGCAGCGAGTGCGACTTATACTGCGTGATGACCGAGATGCGGCGGAAACCGGAATTGATGCAGTTGGACAGGGCGAAGTCGATGATGCGGAACTTGCCCCCAAAATGCACCGCCGGTTTGGCACGGCGGTCGGTCAGCTGCTTCAGCCGGCTGCCGCGCCCACCCGCCAGCACCAGGGCCAACGCATGGCGCGGCGCCTGCCGCAGGTCACGGTCCAGACGCTGTTCGGACTGACTGGTCACCAATTCCACACCCTCCCTGATGTCGCGCGGCTCTGTCGCGCTGTGCCGACCGCTTCGACCGGCGGCTCATTCAACCGGGATGGTGTCACATGCTGCGTGCCGGGTCACGTATGGATACGTATGTTGCGTGTGCAATCGCGGGCAAGGCAGACAACGAAAAGGCGAAAGGCCCGGATCGGCCCCAATCGGCACCGCAGCACGACATGCCCACGAATGTCTGCCTATTTTTTAATCTGTCACATTTTTAGCCGCTGAATCGGGGTGCCTCGAATGGATGCACTCCCATCATCATACTGATTAAAAACAGTTTTTCCTGAAAAGTCGCCGTCAGAAACAGCATATTTTTTGTGCATATAGCCGGTTTTCAGGCGGAGTCGCAGGTCCGCGGGGTGGATTCCATTCAGGCGTCCGGCTGCAACAGCGTAGGGATTCCGCCGCTTTGCACAACGGCACGGACTTTGAATAGAGGAGCAGCGGCGTGTGCGGCGGCCGGTCGGCCCCGTGCCCACAAGAATGGGGAGCCAGATGAATCGTATGTTGAAGACCCTTTTCGCGGCGTGCCTGGCATTGGTTCCGGGCGTGGCCCTCGCTCAGGACGCGGCACCGACCCCGACGCTGGACAGCGGCAACACCGCTTGGCTGCTGACGTCGACGGCGCTGGTGCTGTTCATGACCATTCCTGGTCTGGCGCTGTTCTATGGCGGCATGGTCCGCAAGCTGAACGTCCTGACCATGGCGATGCAGAGCTTCGCCATCACCGCCTTGGTCTCGGTCCTGTGGGCCGTTGTCGGTTTCAGCCTGGCCTTCGGTCCTGGCAATGCCTATATCGGTGATCTGAGCCGGGCTTTCCTGTCTGGCCTGGAAGTGGGCAGCCTGTCCGGCACCATTCCGGAATCGGTGTTCATCGCCTTCCAGATGACCTTTGCCATCATCACCCCGGCGCTGATCACCGGCGCCTTCGCTGACCGCATGAAGTTCTCGGCCCTGCTGCTGTTCACGGCCCTGTGGTCGCTGATCGTGTACAGCCCGGTCTGCCACTGGGTGTGGGGCGGCGGCTTCCTGATGGGCGATGGCGTGCTGGATTATGCCGGCGGCACCGTCGTTCACATCAATGCCGGTGTTGCTGGTCTGGTCGCTGCCATTATTCTGGGCAAGCGCAAGGGCTATGGCACCTCTGACATGAAGCCGCACAATCTGGTCCTGTCGCTGATCGGTGCAGCCATGCTGTGGGTGGGCTGGTTCGGCTTCAACGCCGGTTCCGCCGTGGCCGCTGATGGCCGTGCGGGCATGGCCATGCTGGTGACCCAGATCGCCGCCGCCACCGCCACGCTCGCCTGGGTGTTCGTGGAATGGGGCGTGAAGGGCAAGCCCTCCGTGCTGGGTGCCGTTTCCGGCGCCGTGGCCGGTCTGGTCGCCATCACCCCGGCGGCTGGTTTCGTCGGTGTTGACGGTGCGCTTGGCATCGGCGTCGCCGCTGGCGTCATCTGCTACTTCGCTTCTACGACGCTGAAGCATGCGCTGAAGTATGATGACAGCCTGGACGTCTGGGGCGTGCATGGTGTCGGCGGTATCGTCGGCGCTGTCCTGACCGGTGTCTTCGCCAAGGCCGCTATCGGCGGGACCGCCGGTGCCCTGGAAGGCAATATCGGCCAGGTCTGGACCCAGATCTACGGCATCGGTGCCACTGTCCTGTGGTCCGGCATCGCCACCACCATCATCCTCTACGTCGTCAAGGCCATCACCGGCCTGCGTGTGGACGAAGATGCAGAGCGTGATGGCCTGGATCTGGCCCTGCATGGCGAAAGCATCCAGTAAGTCTCAGGCCCCGGCCTGAAAGACAGACCGCCGCACCGGGCGCCCGGTGCGGCGGTTTTCTTTTGGGCTTTAGGGAGCGATCGCGACCTCACCCCAGCGTCAGCACAACCTTCCCCGGCGCCTTGCGCCCCGACAAAAGGTGGAAAGCCTGGGCATACTCCGTGATGGGCAGGGCGTGCGACACATGCGGCCGCAGCTTCCCCTGCCCCCACAGGGCCAGCAACTCCATCAGGCTCTGGCCCAGGCGCTGCGGGTCATGCTTGCGGTACGCCCCCCAGAACAGGCCCAGCACTGCACAATTCTTGACCAGCAGCAGGTTGGCCGGCACCTGCGGGATGCGCCCCGCCGCATAGCCGATGGTGATGATCCGCCCGCACCACGCCATGTTGCGCAGGGCGGCGTCGAAATAATCCCCGCCCACCGGATCGAACACGACATCCACACCCTTGGGCGCCATTTCCTTCAGGCGGGTTTTCAGGTCCTCTGCCGTATAGTCGATCACCTCATCGGCACCATGGTCGCGTGCAACGGAGAGCTTTTCCGGCGAGGATGCCGCCGCGATGACCCTGGCACCCATGGCCTTGCCGATCTCCACCGCCGTCAGGCCGACCCCGCCCGACGCGCCCAGCACCAGCAGGGTCTCACCCGCCTTCAACTGTGCCCGGTCGGTCAGGGCCAGATGGGAGGTGCCGTAGGCAACGGGGAAGCCGGCGGCGGTGGCAAAATCCATCCCATCGGGAATGGGCAGGACCGCCCCGGCCTCTACCACAGCTTCCTCCCGGAACGCGCCTTTGGCCGACAAGGCCATGACGCGCTGCCCGACCTTCAGATGCCGCACGCCGTCGCCCAGTTCCGTGACCACGCCGGCACACTCCATGCCAGGGGTGAAGGGGAAGGGCGGCTTTTCCTGATACTTGCCCTCGATGATCAGGGTATCGGCGAAGTTCAGGGCCGCCGCCTTGATGGCGATCCGCACCTCCCCTGCGGCTAGCGGCAAGGCCGCAACGTCTTCCAGTACCAGGCTTTCCGGCGGCCCGAACCCCTTGCACAGCAGCGCCTTGGGCATCTCATCTCCTCCCCTTGGTTCATTCAAACAATTGTTTGAAGTGTGACGGCGACAGGCCGGCGGGTCAAGGGGGCGGCGTCTGCATCTGCGCCAATATCCCCTGCGCCATCTCCATGATCCGCACACGCAGCGCATCCGGTGTCCGCACCCGCACCTCCGGCCCCAAGCCCAGCAGTAGACGGGCCGCCTGATCAATCGTCTCGAACGGCAGGGTGAGATCAGCCCAGCCGTCGGCATCCCCCGGCCCCGCCGCCGCGACAGCTTCCGCCGCGTAGGAGCCAAGGCGCGACAGGAGATCCCGGCCCACCGTGCTGACCGACAGGTCCGCCC
>JAEMSB010000339.1:869-5433 GCA_016463045.1 Niveispirillum sp. | reverse complement strand
AGACATAACAGCCCGGACGCTCCTGCAGCATGAAGGCGAAATCCTCCGCCCCCATGCTGGGGCCGACATTGTCATAGACCTTGTCGGCGCCGACCAGTTCAGCCGCGACGCGGGCCGCCAGATTGGTGGGCGCCCCCTCATGATTGACCGTGGGCGGATAGCCCCGGCGATAGGTCAGCGTGGCGCTGGACCCGAAAGCCACCGGCAGCGTCTCCACGATGCGGCGCAGACCATTTTCCAGCTGGTCGCGCACTTCATGGCTGAGTGCGCGGACGGTGCCGCGCATGATCACTTCCTGCGGGATGACATTATAGGCGCTGCCCGCATGGATCTGGGTGATGGAGATGACGCCGCTTTCGATGGGGCTGACATTGCGGCTGACGATGGTCTGCGTGGCCGTCACGATATGGGCGGCAATGACCACCGGGTCGATGGCATGGTGCGGCAGGGCCGCGTGACCGCCCTTGCCCGCCACGCGGATTTCAAACTGATCGGCACCGGCCATGATCGGGCCGGCCTTCACCACCATCTCACCGGGGGGCAGGTCGGGCCAATTGTGCATGCCGAAGATCATGTCGCAGGGGAAGCGGTCGAACAGCCCCTCTTCCACCATGCGGCGGCCACCACCGGCCCCTTCTTCGGCGGGCTGGAAGATGAAATTGACGGTACCGCTGAAATTGCGCGTCTCCGACAGATAGCGGGCAGCACCCAGCAGCATGGTCGTGTGGCCGTCATGGCCGCAGCCATGCATCTTGCCGGGGATCTTGCTGGCATGGGCAAAGGTGTTACCCTCATCCATGTTCAGCGCGTCCATGTCGGCACGCAGGCCAATCGCCTTGCCGTTGGGCCCGTCCTTGCCATGCAGTACGCCGACCAGACCCGTGCCTGCGATGCCGCGATGCACCTCGATCCCGAACGTCTTCAGCTTTTCAGCCACGAAATCGGAGGTTTTGAACTCCTCGAACGCGGTCTCGGGATTCTCATGGATATGGTGGCGCCACGCGGTCATGTCGGCGTGGAAATCGGCGATACGGTTGATGATAGGCATGGTCCCTGAACTCCGGCAGGCGGCAACGTCCTTGTTGATCAAGGCCTCGACGGCCGCCCTGGTCACACGAAAAGTCGCAAGCGACATTGACCGGCAGTTTATCGGCTTAACTCTCTGCTGGGAACCGGGGAAACATCACCGAAAGAGCAAAGATGAATATTTTGAGCATTGTTCATTTCGGTGATGCCCGTCACATCTGCCGCTTGGGCGCTTTGTCACAGTGCCGGCGCGGCGATGGCTGGGGCAACGGGCCGGTGCCGCTTCATGGATCGGAGAGAAAACAATGAACACCCGTTCGATCGGGCGGATGCGCATGGTGGCAGCCATGTCCGCCCTGCTTTCGCTCACCTGTGCCTCGGGCGCCCTGGCCCAGCGGCCCTCATCCGACGATGATGGCTGGTACGTGCGGTTGGGCACGTTCGGCTTCGTGATGCCGGAATATGAAGGGTCCGACAACTACAAGGTCCGGCCTGTTCCCGATATCGAAATCACCTATGACCGGTTCTTCTTGTCCCGTCAGGGGCTGGGCGCCAATCTGATCAGCACCGATAATCTGACGCTGGGTGCTTCGGTCGCGTTCGATGGCGGACGCAAGTCGAAGAAGGACAAGGCACTGACCGGCTATCGCAATGTCGGCGACACGGCGGTCGGCCATATCTTCGCGGAATACACAGTTGATCAACTGATGCTGTCGGTCGATGTCGGCACCGATCTTCTGGGTGACGGGCATAAGGGGACCGAGGCGACGCTGTCGGCCACCTGGATGCTCAATCCGGTCGGACGCACCATGCTGATGATCGGCCCCTCGCTGACCTGGGCCAGCGACGATTACATGCATTCCTACTTCAGCACGACAGTGGACCGGCTGGACCAGACCCGGATCGCCCCTGGCTCCCGGACGGGCTATAAAGCCGATGCAGGGTTCAAGAATGTCGGACTGACGGCCATCATGATTCATCCGCTGGATCAAAACTGGTCGGTCACGGGCTTCGCAGGCTATTCCCGCCTGCTGGGCGACGCCGCCGACAGCCCGTTCGTGAAGGATAATGGCAGCCGCGACCAGTTCATGGGCGGCCTGGGCCTGTCCTACACGTTCTGACCCATGGCGGGGCGGGTGCGACGCGCCCGCCCCTCACCTCAGGCGGTGCCGGGTTCCACCGGCAAGACCACGGTCACCCGCAGCCCGCCCTCGGGCCGATTCGACAGACGGATTTCGCCGCCATGCGCCCGGATGATGTCGTTGGCGACCGATAGGCCCAGACCTGTGCCGCCTGTGTCACGGGATCGCGACGCCTCCAGTCGGAAGAACGGCCGGAACACGTTCTCGAACTCAATTTCGGGGATGCCAGGGCCTTCATCATCAATGGTGATGGTGACGTTCTCTCCCGTCACCGCCAGTGCGACCTGGGCCGTCTGCCCATATTTGACGGCGTTTTCCATGAGGTTGCCGAGCGCACGGCGCAGCGCCATGCGACGGCCCGCGATAGGGATGGAGAAGGGGGCCGGCGCTACGCCTACCGGTTTGCCGGCATCGCGCATATCCTCACCCAGCCGCGCCAGCAGCGCGTTCAACTCCAGCGGCTCGATGGCTTCCTTGGCCGCCTCGTCACGAGCGAAGGCCAGGGTGGAGCCGATCATGGCCTCCATCTCGGCCAGATCCTCCAGCATCTTGTCGCGCACGATATCGTCGTCGATGAACTCGGCACGTAGGCGCAGGCGGGTCAATGGCGTACGCAGATCGTGGCTGACCGCCGCCAGCATGCGGGTCCGATCCTCCACGAAGGCACGCAGGCGCCGCTGCATCTTGTTGAAGGCGGATGCCGCCAGCCGCACCTCACGCGGCCCCGCCTCGTCCAGCGAGGGGGCGTTCATGTCGATGCCCAGCCGGTTGGCCGCCGCCGCGAACCGGCGCAGGGGCCGGGTCGTGAAACCCAGAACCCAGGCCGACAGCAGAATGGCGACCGCCGCCGATCCACCCAGGGACGCGATGAAACCCGGCTCCCGCAAGGCGTCGGTGGCCGTGACCGGCGCATGGAAGCGCATCCAGGTGCCGTCCTTCAACTGCCGCGACACTTCGATCACGTTGGGCTGCGGCGGGGGCGGAACGGGCAGGCCGAAGGGCGGGATGGACACAGCCGGCGACATTTCCGGCTTGCCCGGCGTCTTGGGCTGCTTCTCGTAAACGTCCAGCAGGACGGTATGGCCGGCACTGGTCCGCACCGTCAGTTCGCGTTCCTTCAGGCCGCGCAGGACAGAGAGGCGCACCTCGGTCGGCTGCTCCTCGATCACCTGTGCGAATCCGGCCAGGCAATTGGCAAGCTGCCCGCCCTCGGCATCGGCCACGGCCTCCGCCCGGTCGGACCGGTACAGGCCCAGCGCGATGGCCTGGGACAACAGGATGCCACCGACCAGCACGGCAAAGATCGAATAGGACATGCGGTCGGTGAGCGCCCTCATGATGCCGGCACCTCGGGTGAGAAGATGTAGCCACCCGACCGGACCGTCTTGATGATGGTCGGTTCGGCGGGGTCGATCTCGATCTTGCGGCGCAGACGGCTGATCTGCACATCGATGGACCGATCAAAGGGACCGGCCGACCGGCCCCGCGTGATCTCCAGCAGGTCATCGCGCGACAGAACCCGGCGCGGGCGGGTGGCCAGCGCCACCAGCAGCTCATACTCACCGGCGGTCAGTGTGACCTCCTCCCCCTTGGCGTCGGTCAGGCGGCGCTGCGCCTGATCCAGGGTGAAGCCCGCGAAATTGATGGCGCCTGCCGTCACCTGTGCCGCACCCGACGGGGCCGCGGCCCGACGCAGCACGGCCTTGATACGGGCCACCAGTTCACGCGGGTTGAACGGCTTGGGCAGGTAATCGTCGGCCCCGATCTCCAGGCCCAGGATGCGGTCCGCATCCTCCCCCATGGCCGACAGCATGACGACGGGCGGACCGCCATCGGCGCGAACGGCGCGGCAAAGCGACAGACCATCCTCGCCCGGCATCATCAGATCCAGGACGATCAGGTCGATATTGCGATCAGCCAGATAGCGGCGCATTTCCTGCCCGTCCTTGGCCGCCGTCACACGGTAGCCATGGCGCGTCAGATAGCGCGTCAGCAGATCGCGGATTTCACGGTCGTCATCGACGACCAGGAGGTGGGTGCTGCTCTCGGTCATGTCGTCATCATAATCGAAGGGCAGACGGGCTGCCGACGGCCATGTTGTTACCACAATGTAACGTCCTGGGCCTTTGGAAACAGAGTGTTTCACAAAGCCCCTTTCCTCGTCATGCAACGGCAAAGCGTGGGTGTTCAGATGAGCCTGTCGCCGGAAACAACCGGCAACCGGAAGTCAGAGATGAAGAGGAAAGCACCAATGCGCACCCTGATCGCCCTCGCCTTTGTCGCGGCCCTTGGCGTTACCGCCGCCCATGCCAGCGATAGCGCACAGGTCGCGGCAAAGGAGCCTGCGGCCGCCGTTACCCGCACCGAGCCCGTGACCAGCTCCGAGGCCCGCGACA
>JAEMSB010000339.1:0-859 GCA_016463045.1 Niveispirillum sp. | reverse complement strand
GAGCAACAATTACCGCTTCGGTCGCGTCGGCGACGTGCGGGAAAAGGATGGCGTCTTCCTGGTGGAACTGAAGTCCGCTGACGGCATCCGCTTTGCCACGCTGAAGGTCAACGCCGCCACCGGCGAGATCGTCAGCTAAGCCACTCAAATATCCCAATCATCACCGGCAAGCCCCGTCGCCGGTGATGGTGGAGCGGCCTTCCCCGGTTGTCCGGCCGCTCCAAGGTTTGCCGGCGGACCCATGGGCGACCCCATCAATGCCCCGGTCCGCCGGCATAACCACCTTCCTGCCCGCCAATCACGGAACGATACGGGATGCCGTTCCGCCCGAGGTCCGGAATGACACCCGGTTGAGCGCTTCGAGGTCGCCACGCATGAAACTCAGCCAAGGCCCCCTGCTTTCCCTGTTCGACGGTTCCGACGGCACGCCGCTTCAGCAGCGCCTGTTCGACCGTCTGCGCGGCGCCATTGTGAATGGTGCCATCCGCCCTGGGGAAAGGTTGCCCTCCACCCGAACGCTGGCCGCCGATCTGGGCGTGTCGCGCAATACGGTTGTGGCGGCGGTGGACCGGCTGACATCCGAAGGATATCTGGAAGCCCGTATCGGGTCCGGCACCTTTGTCTGCCGCACCCTGCCCGATGATGCCATGGCGCCCGCCGTGCGTCTGGCCCCCAACAACACCGCCCGCGTGCCACAGGCCGCCGCGCCTAAGCCCGCCGTGCCGGTGCCTGCCGCCGGGGCTGAACTTCTGCCGTTCGAGCCCTGCACACCGGCCTATGACCAGTTCGATATCGACACCTGGCGCAGGCTTCTGGCCAAGCGCTGGCGCGATGCCGGCGGCTTGCTGCTGGGCAATGA
>JAEMSB010000015.1 GCA_016463045.1 Niveispirillum sp. | reverse complement strand
GCCCCCGCGTGGCCCCGGGCCCAGTCCCAGCCGATGAAATCCTGCTCAATAGGCCGATCACCGAAATTCATGTCGTGATAGGCCCGTCCACGCCAGCCGCCACTTGGCAGCGCGTCACAACAGACCGTGGCCGTCGCCCGTGGTATTCGGGGGGACCAGACATGACGGCCATCGCGGTCGAGATCGACATAACCGTCGCTGCTGATATCGGGTGTCAGCTCTATCCGGCCCGATACGCGGGCCGGCCACAACCGCTGCCCCGGCCAGGGCAGGGCCATTTCGTCAAAATCGATCAGCAGTTTACCGTCCTGCATTGTCATACCGCTGGGGCCGATGCGAAGGTGTCGCGGACCGCGATCCAGACTGGTCTGCCCACGCTCTGTCATGCACCAGATGTTACGGTCGGGACCGTAAAGGGCGACGTTGAAAGCGACATGATCCTCCGGCTGTCCGCGCCCCGACCAGTGATAATAGGGGGAGAAAACAGAGCCGATGAAGGCGATAACGGTCAGGGCGTAGTGTCCACAATCGCTGACCGCATCGGCATACCACCAGTGATAGCCACCGGGCGGAACCGCCCGGTCAAAGCCCGGTCCGCCATCAGCCGCTCCGCCGCGATCTTGCCCGAAAGGGCCGCCATCGGCACCCCCGGTCCCGGATGCACGCTGCCGCCGGCCAGATACAGGCCCTTGATCGGGCCCTGTGACGATGGCCGCCGGAAGGATGCCATGGCGCCATGCGATGCCATCCCGTAAAGCGCGCCCCCTGTCCCCGGAAACAGTCGGTTGAACCCGTCCGGCCCGGTGATCGACAATGTCCGACGTTCGAAGGGCAGGATCAGCCCGTTGCTGGCCAACCTTTGTTCCATGGAGGAAAGGCATCGGTCGATCTCGCTTTGCGTGTAGGCATGGGTATCGCCGTCTGCGGGCATGTTCATCAGGCTGTAAAGCCGTTCACCCGTGCCATCAGACGGCACGGTCAGCGTCCCGGCATCGGTCCGATCCTGGGCACAGACATAGATGGTGGGATCATCAGGCGGGCGACGATGGCGCAGGATGGCGTCAAATTCCGCCTTATAGTCATCGGAAAAGAATACCGTGTGATGGGCCAGCGGCACCCCGCCGGGCAGGGCCGGACCGCAGGCCACCAACGCCGACAGGGATCGCTGCGGCACACGCCGCCGAAGGGCTAGGCCGGGTTCCAAAAGCGGTGCCAGGGCAGCGGCATCACCATTGAAGATCACCGATCTTGCGCGCAGCTGACAGTGCCGGTCCGTCGTTACACCCGTCACGGCCCGTCCGGAGCGGTCCTTGTCGATGGCGGTAACATTCTCGCCAAACCGGAACTCCACACCCATTGCCTGCGCCAAGGCCATCAGGCATTGGGCCAACCGATGCATCCCGCCCTTCACAATCCACACACCGGCCTGTTCGACATGCGCGACCAGCATCAAGGTGGCAGGCGCCAGATAGGGTGATGACCCGCAATAGGTGGCGTAACGTCCAAACAATTGCCGCAGACGCGGATCGGCAAAATAGCCCGACAGGGCTGACCACAGCGTACTGTAGGGTTTCAGGGCCAGCAATGATCCGGGGCGGTGCAGCCCTATACGGGCCGACAGGGACACCGGATTGGGCCGTGGTGCATCGATGAAGCTGCGTTCCAGCAACTGATAGATGCGTGCGCTGTCGGCGGCAAAGCGCCGGAAGCCGGCAGATGCGCCCGCGCCGGCGAAGCGCCCGATGGCATCGGCGTTACGTTCGGTATCGGCGAACAGATCCAGTTGCGTGCCACCCCGCCAGTAGTGGCGGGCCAGCAAATCGGATCTGGTCAGCCCGATCTGCGACTCCAGACAGGTGCCACAACGGGCCAACAGGGCATCGAACACCCATTTCATGGTCAGAACAGTAGGGCCGGCGTCAAACGGCTGCCCGCCGGCCATCACCTGGCGCAGCTTGCCGCCCGGCCCCGCAGCCCCATCGATCACGACCACCTTCATGCCCGCACTGGCTAGGACCAGGGCAGCCGACAGGCCGCCCATCCCGCCCCCCACGATCACCACACTATCTTCGGTTCCGCCGCTCACGCGCGTTCCTCGTGGATTGACATTCGCTGACTCTGTGTCAATCTGCCCAAGTGTCAATCTATGTTTACACTTTTTCTCGTCAAATAGAATTGACAAATCAGTGCAGGGAGACGGTCCATGGATTTGCAAGAGCGCATCGAAGCCGGTCTGCAGCTCGCCCTGCTTCTATCCACGGCCAATGGCTGTCCGCCTTTGCTGGGCAAGGGCATGCGTCATGCAGTGTTCCCCGGTGGTGCCCGCATTCGGCCCCGTCTGTGTCTGGCGGTTGCGGCCGCCTGTGGCGACCCGAATCCGCAGGCCGCCACTGCGGCGGCGGTGGCGATTGAACTGCTGCACTGTGCCTCCCTGGTCCATGATGATATGCCGTGCTTCGACAATGCAGCGACGCGGCGCGGTCAGACATCTGTCCATGCCGAATTCGGGGACGATATTGCGCTGCTGGTCGGTGACGGATTGATTGTCGCGGCCTTTGAAACCGTGGCCCGCGAAACGTTGCACTGTCCCCGGCTGACGGCACCATTGATCGCTACCATCGCGAAGGCGGTAGGCTCCCCCTATGGCCTTGTCGCAGGCCAGGCCTGGGAAAGCGAGCCGGAGATCGATATCACGCAGTATCACCGGGCAAAGACGGCATCGCTGTTCGCAGGCGCTGTTTCCACGGGCGCGCTGGCGTCCGGCGGCAACCCACAGGACTGGTTGACACTGGCTGACGCCCTGGGTTCCGCCTATCAGGTGGCGGACGATCTCTATGACGCGATCGGCCTGACCGGCAGCATGGGCAAGCCGGTCGGACAGGATGGCCGCAACGGCAAGCCGAACATCGCCCTGTCGCTTGGCATTCCGAATGCGTTGAAACATCTGCGCACTCTGGTGGAAACGGCGGCTGACGCGGTGCCCGACTGTGCCGGGCGCGACGCGTTTCGCGGCATGATCCGCAATGAAGCAACACGACTGATGCCAAAGACCCTCTCCGTCAGCGCCGCTTGATGCCATCATGCCGGCGCGGTCCACCCCCCTCCATCCCGCGCCTTTATCCGTGGTGACGGCCCCGCTGCCATTGTCACTGCGCATACGTCTCTGGCGCAATCGGATGGTGGCGTCGCCAGGATTCCGCCGGCTGGTCGCACGCGTGCCGCTGCTGCGGGCTGTTGGAAATCGCAAGGCCAATGACCTGTTCCGCCTGACGGGTGGCTTCATTTTCTCGCAAGTGCTTCTGGCCGGCGTCAGGCTGGGCCTTTATGAGGCGCTGGTGGGAGCGCCCGTTACCACGGGGTTCCTTGCCAACCGCCTTGCCGTGCCGGAACCGCGACTACGTATCCTGCTGCGCGCCAACGTCTCCTTGGGCTTGCTGATTGAGGCGTCGCCCGACCTTTGGGTACTGGATGATATGGGGGCCGTGCTGGCCAGCGACCGGGGGCTGGGTGCCATGATCCTGCACCACGCCATGCTGTATCGCGATTTGATCGATCCCGACCAACTGCTGCGCACCTACAGGACCGACACGGAATTGCGCCGTTACTGGGCCTATGTGCGGGAGATGGGGCAGGACGGGCCAAAAGCGGCGGAGGTTGATGGCTATTCACTGCTGATGCGGGAAAGTCAGACCATGATGGCCGACTGCATCCTGGCCACCTTCGATTTCAGCGGCACCCGCACTTTGCTGGATATTGGCGGCGGCGACGGCGCTTTCCTGGCCGCTGCCGCAGACCGCCATCCGGGGCTGGCACTGCGCCTGTTTGACCTGCCCGCCGTCGCAGAACGCGCCGCACGTCATCTGGACTCGCTGGGTCTGGGTGCGCGCTCGCATGTCCATGGCGGCGACTTCACCCGTGATCTTCTGCCCGATGATGCCGACTGCGTAAGCCTGGTCCGAATTCTCTGCGACCATGATGATTCGCGGGTAGAGGCTATTCTGGCCAATATTTACCGGGGACTGCGTCCAGGTACGACCCTGCTGGTGGCGGAAGCAATGGATGGCCCTGCCGAAGGTGCCCGGTTAAGTGCAGCCTATTTCGGCCTCTACTTTCTGGCCATGGGGTCCGGACGCTGCCGCAGCGCGCAGGAAATTGCCCGTTTTCTGACCAAATCAGGGTTCCAGGACGTTCGGACCATCGCCACGCCCAACCCGTTGATCGCTACCCTGGTGACCGCCAGCCGCTAGCGGTAAGACGCTTGACGGTTAAAAAGTGTAAATATTGATTGACAGTCTGATGTGTCAACTTAATATGACACATGCGTAATCAGAAGCTATGCCTTGGGGAGTTTGCCTGGATGTACGCGGCGGCAATCGTGTTCGAGAGACCGGGAGAAGTCGCCATTCGGCGACTGGCTCTCCATGCTCCCGGTCCGGCCGACATCGTCGTCGAAACCACTGCCAGTGGTGTTTCCACGGGAACGGAGAAGATGCTGTTCCAGGGCACGATGCCCCGGTTCCCCGGCATGGCCTATCCGCTGGTCCCTGGTTATGAAACGGTGGGCCGCGTGGTTGAGGCAGGACCTGACGCTGGCCACCGGGTCGGGGCCACTGTCTTTGTGCCGGGCGCCAGCTGTTACGCCGATGCGGCGGGCCTGTTCGGGGCCAATGCCGCACAGCTGGTTGTTCCGGGCGCCCGTGCGTTCGACATCGGCCCCGGTCTGGCGGAAAACGGCGTTCTGCTGGCCCTGGCGGCAACCGCCCATCATGCCGTCAAACGGGCCCAGGGGCCGGTGGGTCTGGTGGTGGGCCATGGGGTTCTGGGCCGGCTGATCGCCCGTGTCACCATGGCGCTGGGTTTCTCTGCCCCTGTGGTTTGGGAAACGGCAACGGCCCGGTGCACAGGTGCCACCGGCTACCATGTGACCCATCCCGCTGATGATGGCGATGGACGTTATGACATCGCCATTGACGCCAGCGGCGACGCCGGTGCCATCGATGGGATCATCACTCGCTTACGCAAGCCAGCGGAACTGATCCTGGCAGGTTTTTACGGGGAACGGGTCGGCTACGCCTTCACCCCGGCCTTCATGCGGGAACTGACCCTGTCCATCGCGGCGGAATTCCGCCCGCAGGATGTTTCCGCAATCATCGCCCTGGTGGAAACCGGGCGCCTGTCCCTCGACGGGTTGCTGACGCACCGGGCCGCACCGGCCCAGGCGTCATCCGCCTATGCAACCGCATTCAACGACCTCGGCTGCCTGAAAATGGTGATCGACTGGAGGAAAGCCGCATGAGCCTTGATCTGGACGTCCGCAGCAGCCCGAAAACCATGAGCAGGCGCCTGCGTGAGGAGGCGGCCATCGAACCCGATGCGCCGCATGTCGGCAAGGTCACCAAGGAAACCCAAATCATTGCCATCTATGGCAAGGGCGGCATCGGCAAGAGCTTCACGCTCGCCAACCTGTCCTACATGCTGGCGCAGTTGGGCAAGAAGGTACTGCTGATCGGGTGCGACCCGAAAAGCGACACGACTTCCCTGCTGTTCGGTGGCCGGGCCTGCCCCACCATCATCCAGACGGCGTCACGCCGTAAGGAAGCCGGGCAGGAAGTCTCCATTTCCGATGTCTGCTTCAAGCGTGATGGCGTTTTCGCGATGGAGCTGGGTGGGCCGGAAGTGGGCCGCGGCTGTGGCGGACGCGGCATCATCCATGGGTTTGAGACGCTGGAGAAGCTGGGGTTCCATGAATGGGACTTCGACTATGTCCTGCTGGATTTTCTGGGCGACGTGGTCTGCGGGGGCTTCGGCCTGCCTATTGCCCGCGACATGTGCCAGAAGGTGGTGGTTGTCGGCTCCAACGATCTGCAATCGCTGTATGTGGCCAACAATGTCTGCTCAGCGGTGAAGTATTTCCGCAATCTGGGGGGCAATGTCGGCGTGGCCGGTCTGGTCATTAACAAGGATGACGGCACCGGGGAGGCACAGGCCTTTGCCGATGCGGTCGGCATCCCGGTCCTGGCTTCCATTCCGCAGGATGAGGATATCCGTCGCAAAAGCGCCAACTACCAGATCATCGGCACGCCCGATAACCGCTGGGGTCCGCTGTTTGAGGCGCTGTCGATCAATCTGGCCGAAGCCCCCCCCGTGCTGCCGCGCCCCCTGGATCAGGACGGCCTGTTAGGTCTTTTCGATGCCAGCCAGACGGGTGGCAATTTCCAGCTGGAGCCGGCGACGCCGGAAGACATGTGCCCCGCGGGTGCGCTGAAGCGCGCCTCGCTCGAAGTCATCTACGACCGGGTCTGAGGGGCACAGAAATGGACGACCAGCCTTTGGACTTCACACGCGAAGCTGCCGGTGAAACAGCCCTTTCGGGGGATGATGGACACCCCGCCACAGCCGCCGGGTGCCATGGTGGCGTCGAACTGTCGCGTGCAGCCGCCCGCGCCGCCGGCAATGATGAGCTGATGGATCGGCTGGAACGTGATTATCCGAAGGGACCGCATGATCAGCCGCAATCCATGTGCCCCGCCTTCGGTTCACTGCGCGTTGGTCTGCGCATGCGCCGCGTGGGAACCATCCTGTCGGGATCGGCCTGTTGCGTTTATGGCCTGACCTTCACCTCGCACTTTTATGGCGCCAAGCGCTCCGTTGGCTATGTGCCATTCAGTTCGGAGACGCTGGTTACCGGCAAATTGTACGAGGATATTGTGGAGGCCGTGCATCTGATGGCCGATCCTGGCCGTTTTGATGCCGTCATCGTAACTAATCTCTGCGTCCCCACCGCGTCCGGCGTGCCGCTGAAAATGCTGCCGAAGGAAATTGACGGGGTCCGCATCATCGGCATCGACGTACCGGGCTTCGGTGTGCCCACGCATGCGGAAGCCAAGGACGTGCTGTCGGGGGCCATGCTGGCCTATGCCCGGCAGGAGGCGGAGGCCGGCCCCGTGCAGATGCCGCGTGCCGGGCTTAAGGACAAGCCGACGGTGACACTGGTGGGGGAAATGTTCCCTGCCGACCCTGTGGTGATCGGCAACATGCTGGACCCGATGGGGCTGGCGGTAGGGCCGACTATTCCTGTGCGGGAATGGCGTGATCTCTACGCTGCGCTGGACTGTGCCGTCGTCGCGGCCATCCACCCCTTCTATACAGCCACGTTTCGGGAGTTCACAGCCGCAGGGCGGCCCATCGTCGGCTCGGCCCCTATCGGGCTAGACGGTACCGATGCCTGGTTGTCTGCCATCGGGCAGCGCTGTGGCGTACCACAGGCGCGGATCGATCAAACGCGCAACGCCATGCGCGGCGCCATCACGGCGGGTCTTGCCGCCAACCGCATCAATGGCCGGATCACCCTATCAGGTTATGAAGGTTCCGAACTGCTGGTCGGGCGGTTGCTGGTCGAACTGGGGGCTGACCTGCGCTATGTCGGCACGGCCTGCCCGAAGACGCCGTACAACAGTGACGATGCGGAATGGCTGGCGGCCAAAGGGGTGATTGTCCGTTTCCGAGCCTCGCTGGAACAGGATCTGGCGGCCTTTGCGGAATTCAAGCCCGATCTGGCCATCGGCACCACACCCGTCGTGCAGAAGGCAAAGGAAGCGGGAACGCCGGCCCTTTACTTCACCAACCTGATCTCCGCCCGCCCCCTGATGGGTCCGGCGGGGCCGGGTTCGCTGCCATCGGTGATCAACACGGCCATCGCCAACAAACCACGTTTCGATGCCATGAACGCCTTCTTTGAAGGGGTTGGCACCGGTGATGCCGCCGGCATCTGGGAAGATGTCCCTCAGGACCGCAGCGCCTTCCGGCGCAAATATGCGGCTAAGACCAACCAATCGCGTAATGCGGTCGAGAATGGAGATAGCGTCGGATGCTGATCCTCGACCATGACAGAGCCGGTGGCTATTGGGGCAGCGTCTATGCCTTCACGGCCATAAAGGGGCTGCAGGTGATCATCGACGGTCCGGTGGGCTGCGAGAACCTGCCCGTCACCTCCGTGCTGCATTACACCGATGCCCTGCCCCCGCATGAGCTGCCCATCGTGGTCAGCGGCCTGTCGGAGGATGAGCTGGGACGCCATGGCACCGAAGGCGCGATGAAGCGGGCACGGCTGGCGCTTGACCCGAACCTGCCTGCCGTTGTGGTCACCGGATCCATTGCCGAAATGATCGGCGGCGGCGTAACGCCGGAAGGCTCCAACATCGTCCGCTTCCTGCCGCGCACCATCGACGAGGATCAGTGGCAAAGCGCAGACCGCGCCCTGAAATGGCTGTGGACGGAGTTCGGGCCGAAGGGGGGCAAGGTCCCTGCTCCACGCCGCCGACCCGAGGGTGCGAAGCCGCGTGTCAATATCATCGGCCCGATCTATGGCACCTATAATATGCCGTCTGACCTGGCCGAAATCCGCCGGCTGGTCGAAGGGTTGGGAGCGGAGGTCAACATGGTCTTCCCGCTGGGAAGCCATGTGGATGATGTCCGCAAGTTGGCCGATGCCGATGCCAATGTCTGCCTGTACCGCGAATTCGGGCGTCTGTTGTGCGAAAGCCTGGATCGGCCCTATCTGCAGGCCCCCATCGGCATCCATTCCACCACGGCCTTCCTGCGCCAGCTGGGCGAAATGCTGGGGCTGGACCCTGAACCGTTCATCAAACGGGAAAAGCATACGACGCTGAAGCCGTTATGGGATCTGTGGCGGTCGGTGACGCAGGATTTCTTTGGCACGGCCAGTTTCGCCGTGGTGGCGGGCGAGACCTATACGCGCGGCGTGCGCAACTTCCTGGAAGAGGAAATGGGCCTGCCCTGCGCCTTTGCGGTACAGCGCAAGCCGGGGGTCAAGACCGACAATGATGCAGTGCAAGACCTGCTGACCGGCAAACCGCCGATGATCATGTTCGGGTCGTTCAACGAACGCATGTACATGGCCGAACGCGGCCAGCGCGGCAAGTTCATCCAGCTCTCCTATCCCGGCGCCATTGTGCGGCGCCATACGGGCACGCCGGTCATGGGCTATTCCGGGGCGTCCTGGTTGATCCAGGAGGTCTGCAATTCCCTGTTTGACATGCTGTTCGACATCCTGCCCCGGGCGGGAGAGCTGGACGCCATCGAGCCGACGACCACGCGCGCCGGCGGCGCGCTGCCCTGGTCGCCGGACGCCCAGGTGCTTTTGGAACAGCGGATCAGCGCGGAGCCCGTGCTGGTCCGTATCTCGGCAGCCAAGCGCCTGCGCGAGGCGGCCGAACGCGAGGCGCGCCGGGATGGCGCGCCTGAGGTCACGGCGGCCCATGTCAAAGGGGCCGCCAGCGTACACGCGTGAAGACGTAATCAAGATGCCGTCGGGGGACGGCAGCGGGGAGGACAAGATGACGTTCAGCATTGGACATGGGGGCGCCAGGGGCCGCCAGTTGGAGCGCGCGGAAATGCGCCTCGTCTTCCTGATTTCCTACCCGCTTTGTCTGGCTGCCGCGATAGCAGGCAGGATCACCCATCTTTTCGACCGCGCGGGCACCCGACCTGCACAGTCCATCTTTGCCGAGGCCCGCTCGTCGGCCCACGCCGCCATCGGTTACGCGTTCAACGTGTAACCACTTCCTTGCCGGTGTGCTCGACACCGTCAAAAACCCGGTGATGCCGCCTTGGCGGCGTTGCCGGAACCCTGCCGCGGGGGTGCCGCGGCATTCGAGACTAGGAGGTGGATTTGATGGCTGACTCATCAAACGTCTCACTTTCGGGTCTGACCGAAAGCGAAGCTCGCGAGGTCCATTCGTTCTTCATCCAGGGTTTCCTGATCTTCACGGTGATTGCCATCGCCGCGCATGTTCTGGTCTGGATGTGGCGTCCGTGGATCCCTGGTCCCAATGGCTATGCCTCACTGGAAGGCATTTCCCAGACGGCACAATCACTGCTGCCGATGATCGGCTAAGGAGAAAGCGACATGTGGAGAATCTGGCTGATGTTCGACCCGCGCAAGGCGCTGGTTGCACTGTCCGTGTTTCTGTTCACGCTCGCCATCCTGATCCATTTCATCCTGTTGAGCACTGAACGGTTCAACTGGCTGGAGGGCAAGCCCCTCAAGACCAGCGCGATCGAACATTCGCTCTCTCTGGATGCGGATCAAAAGGGCGTCGGCTGACAACCTCAAGACGGCAGCAGGCGTGGCCGGTGACGGCCCCGCCCGCCGCCAATCTTCAACAAAAGACATCGCCAACTGGATGACCAACTGGCTGGCCTCTCTCGGAGGGCACGTACATGGCGCTGCTCAGTTTTGAACGCAAATATCGCGTGCGCGGTGGAACGCTGATCGGCGGCGACCTGTTCGACTTCTGGGTCGGGCCCTTCTATGTCGGGTTCTTCGGCGTTACCACCGCTTTCTTCGCGACCTTGGGAACGGCGCTGATCCTCTATGGGGCGGCCATCGGACCCACCTGGAACATCTGGCAGATTTCAATTGCTCCCCCTGACCTGTCCTACGGGTTGGCGCTTGCGCCGCTGAAACAAGGCGGGCTTTGGCAGTTGATCACCGTTTGCGCCCTGGGGGCTTTCTGCTCCTGGGCATTGCGCGAGGTGGAAATTTGCCGGAAGCTGGGGATCGGGTACCATGTCCCGTTTGCCTTCTCCTTCGCCATCTTCGCCTATGCGACGCTGGTGGTGTTCCGCCCACTGCTGCTGGGCGCCTGGGGGAACGGTTTCCCATATGGCATCTTCAGTCATCTCGACTGGGTGTCCAACGTCGGGTACCAGTATCTGCACTTCCATTACAATCCGGCGCACATGATCGCCGTGTCGTTCTTCTTCACGACGACACTGGCACTGTCGCTGCATGGCGGTCTGATCCTGTCCGCCGCCAATCCCGGCGCCTCGCTCGACGAGCCGGGTAAACAGGCAGAGGTGAAGACGCCGGAATATGAAGACACCTTCTTCCGCGACATCATCGGCTACTCAATCGGGACCCTGGGCATTCACCGGCTCGGCCTTGTCCTGGCGCTGAATGCCGGCTTCTGGAGTGCTGTCTGCATCATCATCAGTGGGCCCTTCTGGAACAAGGGCTGGCCCCAGTGGTGGAGCTGGTGGCTTGAACTTCCGATCTGGCGCTGAGGAGGATGTGTGATGGCACAATATCAGAACATCATCACCCCGATCCAAGTCAGCGGCCCCGCCGAAGAAGGCATGCCGCTGCCCCGGGGCGACAGTCCGCGTACCGGTAAGCCGTTCTTCGTGCGTCTGTTCGGCATTATCGGCAATGCCCAGATCGGGCCGATCTATCTGGGATATCTGGGCACACTGTCACTGGTCTTCGGCTTCATCGCTTTCGAGATCATTGGTCTCAACATGCTGGCCTCTGTCGGCTGGGACCCGATCCAGTTCGTGCGGCAGCTTTTCTGGCTGGGCCTTGAACCGCCGGCAGCCAAATATGGGCTGAAGGTGCTGCCGCCGCTGGCGGAAGGGGGATGGTGGCTGATCGCCGGCTTCTTCCTGACCCTGTCGGTTCTGCTCTGGTGGGTTCGCGTCTATCGCCGCGCACGCCAGCTGGAGATGGGCACGCATGTGGCCTGGGCCTTTGCGGCGGCGATCTGGCTGTTCCTGGTGCTGGGCTTCATCCGCCCGCTGCTGATGGGCAACTTCTCCGAGGCGGTGCCGTTCGGCATCTTCCCGCACCTGGACTGGACGGCTGCCTTCTCCATCCGCTACGGCAATCTCTATTACAACCCCTTCCACTGCCTCTCCATTGTCTTCCTGTATGGATCGGTCCTGCTGTTCGCGATGCATGGCGCGACGATCCTGGCAGTCGGCAAGTATGGTGGCGAGCGGGAGTTGGAGCAGATCACCGACCGGGGTACCGCCTCGGAGCGTGCCGCTCTGTTCTGGCGCTGGACGATGGGTTTCAACGCAACCATGGAATCCGTTCACCGCTGGGCCTGGTGGTTCGCCATCCTGACCCCGCTGACGGGCGGCATCGGTATCCTGCTCACCGGCACCGTGGTCGACAACTGGTACTTGTGGGGCGTGAACCACGGTCTGGTGTCGCCGCTGCCCGACTTGTGGCCCAACGTCGTCGATCCGGCGCAATAAGGGAGGGAGGACCATGAAACTCTGGTTACCATTCGCCGCCTCCGCCGGCGCCCTGCTGGCCGTGGCCAGCTTCGTCGGGGCCGGCTGGGATGCACCGCCTGTCGCCACTGACCAGCTCGGGTTCCGCGGAACCGGTATGTATCATCACCGCGACGTGGAAACGGAGGCTGCCTTGAAGGCCGCCAACGTCGCCCCACCCGCCCCGTGGGAGGCTGATCCGTCAGGTGACAAGGCCTCTGCCCTTTATCAGAACGTCCAGGTCCTGGGCAATCTGTCGGGCGACCAGTTCAACCAGTTCATGGCCTCCATTACCGAATGGGTGGCACCGGAAGCTGGCTGTAACTACTGCCACAACCCGGACAATATGGCGTCGGACGAGATCTATCAGAAGGTCGTCGCCCGCCGCATGATCCAGATGACCCAGTCGATCAATGTCGACTGGAAGGCCCACGTCGCACAAACGGGTGTCACCTGCTACACCTGCCACCGCGGCAAGGGGGTACCGGCGCAAGTCTGGAGCACCACCCTGGACCCCAAGCCGGCGGGCAACATGACCTCCAACCGCAGCGGCCAGAATGTCGTCGCGGTCAATGCCGGCAAAACATCCCTGCCGCAGAACGCCTTGTCAGATTATTTGCTGGGTGACAAGCCGATCAGGGTCCATTCCACAACGGCCCTTCCCACGGGCAAGAACCCCGCCGGGACCAAGGAAACCGAAGAAACATGGGCATTGATGGTGCACATGTCGGAATCGCTCGGCGTGAACTGCACAACCTGCCACAATACCCGCGCCTTCAATGACTGGGACCAGAGCCCGCCGCAGCGGGTGACCGCCTGGCACGGCATCCAGATGGCCCGTCATCTGAACGTCAACTATATGCAGGGTCTCACCCCCGTATTTCCGGCCAATCGTAAGGGACCGGAGGGCGATGTCCTGAAGATCGGTTGTGCGACCTGCCATAATGGCGTGCAGAAGCCGCTCTATGGTGTGTCCATGCTGAAGGATTACGTTGACGCGGTGGCCGTCAAGGGTTCGACGGACGTGCCTAATTTCAGCACCTACATCCCTGGCAAGACCGAAGTGCTGGGCAGCGCCGCCACGCCTGTGACCCAGCCATAAAGGGTCTGCGGGCATGGCCCGCAGTTTCCCCTGTCATGGGCCGTCGTTCCCCCATGACGGCGACAACTCCGGGGGGAGCCGTAAGGCTCCCCCCTCTTCTTTTGCGCCGATGCGATGACGCAACAGTTCGAGTAGTGGCGGGCCCGTTCCCCCTGATAGGGGGAGAAGACGCACAAGGCCTTGTCCGGATCGGTAAAAAGGTGGGGCGTAATCAATAAGACATCGCCCGTCCAGGGCGGCCCTGGTCAAGCGCAATATCAGCCCTGCAAAGACCAGGCTCCCTTTTCGTCGCTCATCGCTGCTTCCACCGCACCGCCTCAGCGATGGCCATACCACAGGTCACGGTGTCAGCCGGCCCTCCCAGGTCGCGGGTGCGCAGTTCCGGCTGGGCCAACACGGTTTCGATAGCCAGCACTATGGCGGCAGCTGCCTGATACTCTCCCAGATGATCCAGCATCAGCGCCGCTGACCATATCTGCCCAACAGGATTGGCGATGCCCTTGCCGGCAATGTCGGGGGCGGACCCGTGGACTGGTTCGAACAGGGACGGAAAGGCGCGGTCGGGATTGATATTGCCGGCTGGCGCGATGCCGATGGTGCCGGTGCAGGCTGGCCCCAGGTCCGAGAGGATGTCGCCGAACAGATTGGAGGCCACCACCACATCGAACCAGTCCGGGTGCTGCACGAAGTGCGCAGCTAGAATATCGATATGGTACTTGTCCCAGCGCACGTCGGGATAATGCGCCGCCATGGCCTCCACCCGGCTGTCCCAATACGGCATGGTGATGGCGATACCGTTGGATTTGGTGGCAGATGTCAGGTGCTTCTTCTCCCGCCGCTGTGCCAGATCGAAGGCGTATTTCAGGATGCGGTCGGTGCCGATGCGGGTCATCACCGTTTCCTGGATCACCACCTCCCGTTCGGTACCGGGAAAGATATGTCCACCGATGGCGGAATATTCGCCTTCCGTATTCTCCCGCACCACATAGAAATCGATGTCGCCGGGCTGGCGACCGGCCAGGGGGCAAGGCACGCCGGGCATCAAGCGTACGGGGCGCAGATTGACATACTGATCGAATTCGCGGCGAAACTGGATCAGCGATCCCCACAGCGAGATATGGTCCGGCACCGTGGCGGGCCAGCCGACAGCGCCAAAGAAGATAGCGTCGTGCCCGCCGATCTGTTTCTTCCAGTCATCGGGCATCATCATGCCATGCTGAAGGTAATAGTCGCAGCTGGCGAAGTCGAAATGGTCGAACTGGAAACGCACGCCAAAACGCTGCGTGACGGCGTCCAATACGCGCAGCCCCTCAGGCACCACTTCCTTGCCGATACCGTCGCCCGGTATCACGGCGATGCGGTGAATGGGTTGATTGCTCATGACGCTAATCCTCACTCGATCAGGATGGCCCTGAAATCATTGACATTGGTGCGTGTGGGACCGGTGAACAGCAGGCTTCCCATGGCCTGGAAGAAGCCGTAGCCGTCATTGTCATCCAGAAGCCGGCGGGGAATGATCCCGGCCTGCGCGGCGCGGGACAGGGTATCGGGGCCGATCCAGGCGCCGGCATTATCTTCCGACCCGTCGATGCCGTCGGTATCGGCGGCCAGGGCATGCACGCCCGGATGACCGTTCAGTTCGATGGCCAGCGCCAGCAGGAATTCGGCATTGCGACCGCCCCTGCCCTTGCCGCGCACCATGACGCTGGTCTCCCCGCCCGACAGCAGAAGACAGGGACGCTTCGCCGGTATGGCACCGCTGGTGACAGCGCGCACGAAATCGGCATGCCACGCCGCGACCGCGCGTGCCTCCCCCTCGATGGCGCTGCCCAGAAACAGGGGGGCGATGCCCATGCCGCGCGCCCGTTCCGCCGCTGCGGCGATGGCGCCCGCCGGAGTAGCGATGATGCTGGCCTTGCCGGGCGGCAGGTCGGCCAACGATTTCGGCGTCTCGCTGGCGGGATCGGACAGCCAGGCTGTGACGGCGTCCGGAACCTTGATGTCATACTTGGCCAGCACGGCCAGCGCTTCATGGCGCGTGCTTGCATCCGGGAGGGTAGGACCCGAGGCGATGGTGGCCGGGTCATCGCCGGGTACATCGGAGATCATCAGGGTGACGACGGGGGCTGGAGCGGCCATGCGTGCCAGACGCCCGCCCTTCACCGCCGACAGATGCTTGCGCACGCAATTCATCTCGGCGATGGTCGCTCCACTTTTCAGCAGGGCGCGCCCCACCTGCTGCTTGTCGGTCAAGGTCAGGCCCGGCGCCGGGGCCGCCAGCAGGGCCGATCCCCCGCCGGAGATCAGGCACAGGACCAGATCATCCGCCGTCAGGCCGCGCAACAGGTCCAGCATCCTGGCCGTGGCGCGGATGCCTGCCTCGTCCGTCACGGGATGGGCCGCCTCCACCACCTCCACCCGCTGGCAAGGAACGCCATGGCCATAGCGCGTGATGACCAGACCCGACAACGGCCCCGACCAATGCCGTTCCACAGCGGCGGCCATGGCCGCCGCCGCCTTGCCGGCACCCACCACCAGCGTCCGCCCCCGGGGCGGGGGTGGCAGGTGTGGCGGCAGGCAGAGGTCAGGTGAGGCGGCGTCGATTGCGGCCTGGAACAGCGCGCACAGCGTTGTTCCGGGGTCTGGCGTCGGTGGGGAAACGGTCATGGTCACGGCCCGCACATAGCTTCGAACAAGGCGGTATAGCTGCATTGGCGTTCCAGCCCCATCACGAAGTCCATCGCGCGGTCCTGCTGCTGCCTTTCGATCCGGCCATCCGCCATGCGGCGGAATTTGACCTCGAAATCGGCATCCGTCATCGGATTTTCGACACTTCCCGGCCCTGAGACCACTTCGCGGCGAAACACCTGTCCCGACCGCATCGTCACCGTCACCCGGTTGGGCAGATGGGTAGGGAACAGTGCCGTCAGGGCCGGGTCCTCCGCCACCGTCGTCCCGTCCATCAGGGCGACGGCGCGCGGATCGGCGATCATGGCGGCATCGTAAGAGGCGAGCGTGATATCACCGTCCAATATTGCCCGCGCCACAGTATAGGGCAGGCTATGATCAGCGGTCTCGCGTGTGGTCGGTCGCCATTTCTCCGGATCGCTGGCCAGGATACGAAGGCCGATGTCGGTGGTATCGATATGGATCGCCTCCACCTCGTCAAGATTGCCCAGCAGGGGCCGTAGGTCGATAGCCGCAAAAACCGCCGTGTGCAGCTCGCCATTGGTGGGGAAGCTTTTGGTCAGCGATTTCAGGATGCGGAAATCCCCTTTCTCCGCCGTGCCGAAGCGGGAAATATCAAAATCCATCTCGCCACAGACCTGACGGATGAAGCCCATCTTGCCCTCAAAGATCGGCGACGGCCCATCCATGCCATGCCGGGCCAGACCGGCGCAGAAGATGGCGTTGCGGGCGGCATTGGCGGCTGAACAGCCTTTCCAGGCCGACAATTCGCCCGACCGGACCTGACGCATGGCGATATGGCCGTTCAGGGCCATGTTGATGGCCTGCACCGTCTGCCGCCTGTCCAGCTTCATCAGACGGGATGCGGCGGCGGCCATCGACACCAGGATGTAGTTCACATGGTCCCAGCCGCGCCGGTTCAGCCCGGCTGCGTCCTGCAGGCGCATCTGCACTTCATAGGCAAGCACGATGGCGGCAATCAGTTCATCGCCAGGCACCCCTTCCGCCTCGGCCACAGCCAGGCAGGCGGGGATATTGTCGCTGGGATGGCCGGGATCCCGGCTCATATACCCGTCATTATAATCCAGGTAACGGACCAGCGTGCCATTGGCAAAGGCGGCAAGGTCGGGCGTGGTGCGCAGCCTTGTGCCCAGAATGCTGGCGACCGGCACCGGTACCAGGGCGGCCATGGCCGTCGCCGCCCGTGCCGGCCCCGACCCATAGGCGCCCAGCGCGCAAGCCAGGCTGTCCAACATGCGCTGTTTTACACGTTGGACGACAAGCGGCGGCAACCGCCCGCCATCCAGGCTGTGCGCGTAGTCTGCAATCTGCTCTGCGATATTCATGTCCAAATTTTCCCGTACGCCCCAGTGATCGCGACAGGGTCCGGCCTCAGAATCCTGCTGCCGAACCCCTGCCCTCACATCCGCCAGCTGACCGTGGCGCCAAAGGTGCGCGGCGGGCCGTATGACCCAAAATTGGCCCCCAGGAACACGGTCTGGTGGGTGCGGCTCACTTCCTGGGTAAGGTTCTTGCCCCACAGGGACAGGGTCCATTGCCCAACGGCGGGGGTAAAGACGATGCGGGCGTCAACGAAATGGGTGGGGTCCCGCCGCTCCGGTCCGTCATTGGAGTTATCGTCGAAGATCATGCTCTCGTACCGATAATCGGTCGCGAACAGCAGGCTTGACCCGTCGCCCAGCGCCGCCTCGTAGGAAGGGGACAGCACGATCTTGTGCTTGGGTGTACGGGAGATACGGTTGCCGGCATAATCCACGCCCGGCTCCGGCGCGAACTCGTCAAACGTGGCGTCGGTATAGCCATAGCTGGCGGACAGCCGCGCGCCAGCGAACGGGCTCCAGTTCAGCTGCGTTTCATAGCCCTTGATGGTCGCCTTACCGGCATTTTCGGTGACGATGGACAGGTTGGGCAGGGTGCGCTTGGTCTGCAGATCCGTGTATTTCATCACGAACAGGGTGTTGTTCCAGATCAGCCGCCCGTTCAGGAAGCTGCTTTTCTGGCCCACCTCATACTGGGTGGCAAATTCCGGCTCGAACCCGTCGGCGGCGTCGGCGGCAGAGGACGGCGTGTCCTGGAAACCCCCGCTTTTGAAGCCTCGGGACACCATGGCATAGAGCTGGTGATCGCGGTCCAGCTTGTACTGCGCGCCACCGCGCCAGGTCCAGGCGTCATAGCTGTCGGACGTGCTGACATCGAACCGACCTGTCCCGCGCAGCACCGCCGTCCCGGCTGTGTTGGAAACGCGATAATCCTTCTCATCCTTGGAATAGCGCAAGCCACCGATAACGGAGAACTGCTCGTTCAGCGGCACGGTGACATCGCCAAACGCGGCATAGGAATTCAACTTGGCCACCTGGGTATAGATTTCCGTGGCGGGCCGCCCCTGGTCAATGACCAGCGTGTCCAGACGGTCGGTCTCATTGTTGAAATTGTATAGCCCCGCCACCCACTGGATCGCGCTGTCAGGCAGCGAATTCAGCCGCAGCTCGTGGCTGGAGAAATTGCTGTCCTCATCATTGCCGCCGGCAATATTCAGGCGGTTGGCCGGCGGATGCCCGCCATCGAAATCATAGGCGACATGATAATCGAGGTCGCGGTAGGAGCCCAGATAGGTGACGGTGGCGAAGGACAAGTCCCAGTCGATCTGCCCTCGCACGCCCCAGGTATCGCGGTCCTGATACCCTTCATCGGACCCGGCGGTGACCGTGCGGTCGCGGTTGACGGTCCACAGCGCCCGGCGCGAGTCCGTCATGTCCAGGTCAAGCACATGCTGGGCCGGGCCGTCGGCCCGGTCGCGCGTGCCGTCCACGCCCAGCAGGACGCGTACCGTTTCCGACGGCTCGCCATAGATCTGGAACCGGCCGCTGCGCGTGTCCTGATCCTCGACCCGGCCGCCCGTGAAGCTGTTCTTCACATAGCCGTCATGGGTGCGCCAGGCGCCGCTGGCGCGCGCCGCCCATTTCTCGCCCATCGGCAGATTGACGAAGCCGGCCCCTTCCAGCCGCTCATAATTGCCCACCGTCGCCTCGATGCCGGCATCGGTACCGGACAGGTCTGGCCGGTTGCTCACCACATTGATGGCGCCGCCCACGACATTGCGACCGTAAAGGGTACCCTGCGGACCCTTCAGAACCTCGATCCGCGACACGTCGAACGCGTCGAAGGCCACCGCGGCGGGACGGCCCAGATAGACCTCGTCCAAGAAGACGGCAGAGCTGGGATCGCCGGCGGCACCCCGGTCGCTGGACCCGATGCCACGAATGGCGACGCGCGGCTGCGAGGTGGGGAAGGCGTCGAAATTCAGGCCGGGCGTACGGCTGGAGATATCATCCAACTGGCGCAGACGGGCTTGCGCGATCTCTGCAGCGCTGAAGGCGGTGACGGTGACCGGCACATCCTGCAGGCGTTCGCTGCGGCGCTGTGCCGTAACGATGATTTCTTCCAGCGTATCGGCAGTGGCCGCGTTCTGGGCCTGGGCGACAGCGCCAGACAACAGCATCAGGGCCGATGCGCCACCGGCAATCGCGTTGCGGCTGAACCTTCTCATTCGATCCTCCCTCTGGGCTTTTTCTCCGGTCCGGGCCGGTTGTGGAGGCAGAGTAGACAGACTGGATGTCATTGGTCAACATATTGGATGCAAAATTTATTCATTATGGATGTTGTTCTTGACGGCACTGCATCCCCACCGCAGGATGACTGTACCGGTGGCGATGCCTCCTTCCATTCCATACGGCGGCCCGTGGCGCGCGCTTTCCCATCCATTTGCGATGGCGGGTAGCGGTGGCGGCCTGGGCCGCGGGAGACGGTGCCTTGTTTGATACCTTGCTTTCGCCTGCCCTGCTGGGAACGGCGATGGTCATCACTTTCATGGTGTTGATCATGACCAAGCGCATGTCGGCGGTGGCCGCCCTGCTGTTGATCCCCATCCTGTTCGGCCTGCTGGCCGGGGCAGGCCCTGATATGGGAAAGATGATCATCGACGGCGTGCTGCAGGTGGCGCCCACGGCGCTGATGCTGACCTTCGCGGTACTGTATTTCGCCGTCATGATGGATGCGGGCCTGTTCGATCCGCTGGTGCGGCGGGTGCTGGCCATGGTGGGCGACGATCCCGTTCGCATCGCGCTGGGCACGGCGGCGCTGACCACGATGGTGTCGCTGGACGGCGACGGCACCACGACGGCGTTGATCATCATCACGGCGTTCCTGCCGGTCTACCGGCGTGTGGGGATGAATCCACTGATCCTGGCCACGCTTCTGGGTCTGTGCAATTCACTGATGAATTACGTGCCCTGGGGTGGGCCATCGGCACGGGCCGCTGCTGCGGTCGGCGCGGACCTAGGACAGGTGTTTGCACCGCTGATCCCCGCCATGCTGGTCGGCTTTATGGCGATCTTCGCGCTGGCCTGGATGTTTGGTCGATCTGAACGCCGCCGTCTGGCCGGCACTGCGCCAACGGCTGATGACGGCCCGGCAATCAAGCTGTCGGCCAAGCTGGGGATCGATATGGAGGTGCGGCGGCCCGGCCTGTTCTGGGTCAATCTGGTCCTGACCCTGCTGCTGGTGCTGGGCATGGCCCTGGGCTTCGCCCCCCTGCCCGTGATGATGATGGGGGCCTTCGCCCTGGCCATCACCATCAACTATCCGCGCCTGCGCGATCAGAAGGCGCGGATCAGCGCCCATGCCGACAATGTCGTGAACATCGTCATGCTGCTGTTCGCGGCAGGGGCCTTTACAGGCATTCTGAATGGTACCGGCATGGCCGACGCCATGGCCAAGGCAGCGCTGGACGTCATCCCGCCTGCCATCGGCCCCTATATGGCACCCATCACGGCGCTGGCCAGCATGCCGCTGACCTTCGTCATGTCGAACGACGCCTATTATTTCGGGGTGGTTCCGATCATCGCCAATGCCGCCGCCAGCTATGGCATCAGCCCGGATGTGATCGCCCGCGCCTCCCTGATCGGACAGCCGGTCCACACG
>JAEMSB010000338.1 GCA_016463045.1 Niveispirillum sp. | reverse complement strand
TAATAGCGCCGACCGCCGCCACGCTTCAGCGGTTTGATCTGGGGAAACTTGGTTTCCCAGAACCGCAGGACATGCTGTGGCACCTCAAGATCGACGGAAACTTCGCTGATGGTGCGAAAGGCCGAGGCGGATTTCGACGCCACGGACTTGGATCGCGCACCTTCGCTGGTTTCCTCGATCATCGACAGGATCAGCCTTTCGCGCCGTCTTCAAACCGCTCATTGATGCGGCTTTTCAGGACGTGGGAGGCGCGGAAGACCAGGACCCGGCGCGGCAGAATTGGCACTTCCTCACCCGTCTTCGGGTTGCGGCCAATGCGCTGCCCCTTGGACCGGACGGCAAAGCTGCCGAAGGAAGATATCTTGACCATGTCGCCATTGGCCAATGCGTCGGAAATCTCGTTCAGGACGCTTTCCACCAGATCGGCAGATTCGTTCCTGGACAGCCCGACTTCCTGATAGACGGCCTCGCTCAACTGCGCGCGGGTGACAGTTTCGGTCATGTTCGTCCTCCCCGGTTATCAGGGAATGACGGTACTTGGACCGGAGAAATCCGTCAATTCAGATGGTTGGCGGGAAATGCTGATCCCACACCGCAGAAATGCGGGGCAGGGAGGATCAGAAGCGCACCAGCGCCCCGCCCCAGGTGAAACCGCCACCCATGGCTTCCAGCAGCATGAGGTCGCCGCGCTGGATGCGACCATCGGCCACTGCCTCCGCCAGGGCCAGCGGAATGCTGGCGGCGGATGTATTTCCATGATGATCCACCGTAATCACCACACGCTCTGCCGGCAGTTTCAACTTGCGGCCCGTGCCCTCAATGATGCGGCGGTTGGCCTGATGCGGGACCAGCCAGTCGATGGCATCCGCCGTCAGGCCATTGGCGGCCAGCGCTTCCTTGACCACATCGGCCAAGTTTACGACCGCATGCTTAAACACTTCCTGCCCGCGCATGCGGACATGGCCCACGGTCTGCGTGCTGGACGGGCCACCATCGACATAAAGCAGGTCATGGTGATTGCCATCGGAATGGAGATGCGTAGAGAGGATGCCCTGATCTTCCGACGTGCCGGCGCCATCGGTGGCGCGCAGCACCACAGCACCCGCCCCGTCGCCGAACAGCACGCAGGTGGTGCGGTCGTTCCAGTCCAGGATGCGGGAGAAGGTTTCGGCACCGATAACCAGAACCGTCTTGGCCTGACCGGCCTTGATGAAATTGTCGGCTACCGACAGTGCATAGATGAAGCCGGAGCATACGGCCTGCACGTCGAACGCCGCCCCCCGCGTCATGCCCAGGCGGGCCTGAACCTTCACGGCGGTAGCGGGAAAGGTGTTGTCCGGCGTGGCAGTGGCCAGAACGATCAGGTCCAACTCATCCGCCGTCACGCCAGCATGGGCCATGGCGGCAACAGCGGCGTTATAGGCAAGGTCGGAAGTCAGTTCGCCATCCGCCGCGATATGGCGCGACTTGATGCCCGTCCGTTCCGTAATCCATTCGTCAGAGGTGTCGACGACCTGCGCCAGATCGGCATTTGTCATCACCTTTGCGGGCAGATAAGACCCGCAACCCAGGATCACAGACCGGATGGCCATTACTGCACCGCCGTTTCGCTGCCCGTTGCGCTTACGTCCTTGACCTGATCAGCCGTGGCCGCAGCATTCAATGCCGCTTGCAGCACCGCTAACTGGTCGCGGATCTTCTCGTTGAAACCATGATTGGCCATATTAGCGGCCACAGCGATAGCGTTGGAGAATCCAACGGCGTCTGTGCCGCCATGGCTTTTCACGCAGATGCCGCGCAGCCCAAGGAACATCGCACCATTATAGCGGCGCGGGTCCATACGCTGACGCAACTTGTTGAACGCGCCCGACGCCAGGACATAACCCAGTTTCGCCAAGAGAGATGATTTGAAGGTCCGCTTCAGGAATTCGGCATAAAGCTTTGCCGTGCCTTCTGCCGTCTTCAGGGCGACATTGCCCGTGAAGCCGTCGGTCACCACAACATCGACCGTGCCCAACGCCAGATCGTTGCCTTCAATGAAGCCATGAAAGTAAGGGGCGAGCGGCGTGGCGCGCAGAGCGGCTGCGGCCTCACGAATCTGCTCATGCCCTTTCTGTTCTTCCGATCCGACATTCAGCAGGCCGATGGTCGGGTTCAACAGGCCCAGAACGGTCCGGCTGAACACCGTGCCCATCACGGCGAACTGCACCAGATTGTCGGCATCGCATTCCAGGTTCGCCCCCAGATCGAGCATCACCAACTCCCCCCTTTGAGTGGGCAGGATGGAGGCAATGGCCGGTCGGTCGATGCCCGGCAGGGTCTTCAGCACGAATTTGGCAATGGCCATCAGCGCGCCGGTATTCCCGGCGGAGACCACGCACGCGGCATCGCCCGCAGCGACGGCATCAATAGCCAACCGCATGCTGGAATTGCGCCCAGCACGAAGCGCCACCGACGGCTTGGCGTCCATTGCCACGAAGTCAGGCGTATGCTTGACCGTGGAAATGAGCTTCAAGGCCGGATGGCGCTCTAGCAGGGCGTTGATGCGCGCTTCGTCACCGACGAAGAGGAAATCGACGTTAGGGCAACGCTCACGGGCAAGGTCGGCGCCGGCGACGACCATGTCAGGAGCATGGTCGCCACCCATGGCGTCCAAGGCGATGCGCAGGCGCGTTGTCACTTCCGTTCGACGTCCCTATAACCCGCGAAAACCTGGACCGGTCCGGCTATCAGGCAGCAGCCGGGGCGGTCGCGGTCACTTCGCGGCTGTCATAGTGGCCGCAGGAGCCGCAGACATGGTGCGGGCGCTTCAGCTCACCGCAATTGCCGCATTCGTTGTATGCAGCGGCGGTCAAACCATCGTGCGAACGGCGCATGTTGCGCTTCGACTTGGAGGTCTTCTTCTTAGGAACGGCCATGATCGTAACTCACAATGTTTTAAGGCGACCGCTAGGGCCGCCCGGACAGAGGCGCTTGAATACTGGATATGGTGTGCGAGGGCAAGTACGAAACCGGATCAAGAGGGCTTCTTTAAGCGGGACAGGGCCGCAAAAGGGTTCTGGCGGGGCGGTTCCGGGGGTGTGTCCTCGGTAAGGGACAGAGTATCGGGACCGACATCCTCCAGAATCGGGGTGAATTCGACCCCTTCCTTGCGTGGATAAGGCTCCAGTGCCAGCGACAGGTTCTGTGCTACCAACTCGCCAATATCGATCCGGCCACCCGGCATCGCTTCGGGGAAGTCCTCATCGCCACCCAGATACTGGAAATGGTCGCTCTCATCGTCCGCTTCCTCCTTGGGGATCAGATGCTCTGGGGCGAAAAGGGCGGAGAATTCCTCCTTAACGTGCGCGGGCACGGGCTCCAGGGTCACGACGCAGCGCTGGATCACGTCCGCCTCCAACTCCCCCGTCACCTTTACGAAGTCCGACCGCACGCGGCGCAGGCGCAGCTTTGCGGTCAGTCCGGACACGGACAGAAGATCGAATCGTTCAGCGAGCGCGGCACATTCCGCGTCTGTCGCCTTCACAACCTCGAACCCGCCGGCTGTCGTCACCTTGTCGGCGATAATGATGCGGGATAGTTCGGGCAGGGGGGCGGTCATGGAGAGAGTCCTTCAGGTGAGATACGTATATTATAAGGACAAGCCGCCGATCAGGTCGAGGCGAACTCCACCTCGCCGGCCAGCAGCCTGTCGATGGGGAAGGTCTCCAGATGCGCCAGTTGCCGGCGCGTATAGTCGGCCATCAGCTTCACATGCGCCGGATCGGGCAGGGTGGAGCCATAGAGATTGCGGTCCAGAGCCGATTCCAGGACCGACGGATCGGCATTGGCCGCAATACCGTCATCATAGGCACCGACACGACCATAATAATGGCTGGCCAGATCCTTGACCTTGTCGCCCACCTTCATGTCGCCCGCCCCCAGTTCACGCAGATTGAAATCCAGGTCGGCGAACATGAAATCGAACAGGGCCTGATTGAACTCCGCCGTCGCCTTGCCGCCCATGGCCAGCCGGCGCATGACCAGCCAGGCATGCAAGCATACGGATTCGAACCGTCCCTCCAGCGTATCGGGCACACCGCGTTCGCTGAAAAATACGGGCAGGCGCGACTGGGCCACAATGGCGCCATAGAGGGCGGCAATGGTGCGTTCACGCCGGGGGCGTTGGAACAGGCGGCTGAACAAGACGTGCCTTCTCCCATGGCTGGCAGGCTGCGGACATTGACATTGCGCCAAGGCCGGTGCCAATGTCACCGGCCAGATAGGGGGCGGCGGCCCCGTCGTCAAGCCATGGTGCGTGCCTGAAAGGGCTCTCACTAGGTTAGAATGACAAATCGCCGCTGGTAGCGGGGCATTTGCCCCGTGCATTGTCCGGCACTACGCCGTTGGTCACATCCAAGGTTCGAGAGACGTCACGTTGATGCGCAAGACCCAAGCTACCGCCCTGTTGACCTTCGGCCTTCTGGGCCTTGCTCTCACCGGCTGCAGCCCCATCATCGCCCAGCGTGGCAATCTGGTGGAAGATACCCGTCTGGCCCAGATCCAAACCGGTCAGACGACGCGCGAACAGGTCCAGTATGTGCTGGGCACGCCGACCTCCACCGGTGTCGTGGACGGCTCCACCTGGTATTATATCGGTCGCCGCACCGAACAGACCGCCTTCCTGGACCCGGAGGTCACGGCCCAGCGCATCATCCGCGTCCGCTTCGATGAAGGCGGGACGGTGCAGGAAATCAAGGAACTGGATGGCGCCGCAGAGGCCGCCTATGTAGAACCTGTGGCCCGCGTCACGCCCACGGTTGGCCATGACCTGAACTTCTTCGAGCAGCTGCTGGGCAACCTGTCCAAGCCGTCGCGCAAGAAGAAGGACGATAAGAAAAAGAAGAAGTAAGCGGTTGCAGGGCTGCCGTCTGGTAGCTGCCGATCAAACAAAACGCCGCATGTGGGGTGCTCCCACATGCGGCGTTTTTTGCTTTTACGCTTACACGTTCAACAACAGGTTCTCACGCTCCCAGCTGCTGATCACGCGCTGATAAGCGTCATACTCGGCCTGCTTCACAGAGCTGACGGCGGAGATGAACCGGTCTCCCAGAACTTCCTTCAACGGCTTGCAGCTGTTGAACTTGTTCAGGGCATCGCCCTGGTGGCGAGGCAGGGAGAAGGCCAGCCGATGGGCCGAACCCTTGACCGGATCGGACGGCTCCAACTCCTGCGTCATGCCGATATAGCCGCAGGCCAGCGAGGCGGCGAGCGCCAGGTACGGATTGGCATCGGCGCCGGCCACACGGTTCTCCACACGCCGCGCCTCCGGCGGGCTGACTGGCACGCGGAAGCCAGTGGTGCGGTTGTCGCGTCCCCAATGCACGTTGATCGGCGCGTCCGACCCCTGCACCAGACGGCGGTAGGAGTTCACATTCGGGGCCAAAAGCGGCATCGCATAGGGCAGGTACTTCTGCAGGCCCGCGATGAAGCTCATGAAC
>JAEMSB010000337.1:3254-5485 GCA_016463045.1 Niveispirillum sp. | reverse complement strand
GTCTCGCTGTTGACCGCCTGCACGCTGACCAGCGCTGGACCTGCGCGCAGCAGCCCTTCCAGCGCGTCGAAATCGATGATGCCGTTGGCCTGTACGGGAATAACGGCGCTGTCCGGGCCGGCGCATTCCAGCACCGACGGATGTTCCGTGGCGCCCAGAAGCAGGCGGCGGCCCTGTCGGGCGGCCAGCGCCAGGGCCTGATTATTGGCCTCCGTCCCGCCGCCGGTGAAGGTGATCCAGGCCGCCGGGACGCCCGCCAGGGCGGCGACCTGATCGCGCGCATCCTCCACCATCCGGCGGGCCTTTCGCCCGAATCCGTGGATGGAGGATGGGTTTCCGATCAGGTCCAGGGCGGCGACCATCGCGGCCCGCGCAGAGGTGCGCAGGGGGGCGGTGGCGTTCCAGTCAAGGTAAAGGGGGGGCCGCATGGGCTGCTTTTCCGCCAAAGGCTTGAATTCCCCTGCGAAGAGGCTTGAACACGAATATGGGCGCTGTGGTATAGTCCCGCCTCACACCATCGCGGTCAATGCGATGGAACAGTCCCGTGGACGGCGGGGCGTGTCCGTTCCGGGCACGGTTCGACGGCCCACAACCGCTTGAGGCAGTCCTATAGAATGACAGGGATGGACGGTCAAGAATCGCCCCTCTACCAAGACCGCCCGGTCTTGGGTCGTTCGACAATCACTGCCACCCGCCTGTTGACGCTCGCCCCTTGCATGTCTGACCGGGACCGGTGAATCGATGCCTGACGTGATCATGAACGGCCCTGCCGGCCGTCTGGAAGGTCGCTACTCCCACAGTAAGGTGCCCAACGCGCCCATCGCCCTGCTGCTGCACCCGCATCCGCAGCATGGGGGGACGATGAATAACCGCATCGTCTATACGATGTTCCATGCCTTCACGAAGCGCGGCTTCTCCGCCCTGCGCTTCAACTTCCGGGGCGTGGGCCGCAGCCAGGGCACCTATGACCGGGGGGAGGGGGAGCTGTCGGACGCCGCGTCGGCGCTGGACTGGCTGCAGACCTATAACCCCAACGCCTCGGCCTGCTGGATCGGTGGGTTCAGCTTTGGTGCCTGGATTGGCATGCAGTTGCTGATGCGCCGCCCTGAACTGGATGGGTTCCTGTCGGTGGCGCCGCCGGCCAACATGTTCGACTTCTCTTTCCTGGCCCCGTGCCCGGCGTCGGGCCTGATCGTGCATGGCGACCGGGACGAGATCGTGCCCGAGGCATCGGTAACCCGGCTGGTGAACAAGCTGTCCTCGCAGAAGGATATCAAGATCGATTATCGCCGCGTCGAAGGCGCCAACCACTTCTTCAACGAGAAGTCGGAGGAGCTGGGCCGTCTGGTCGATGATTACCTGGACGTGGCCCTGACCAAGCCGATGGGCCCCAACGCGGCCTAACGGCCAAGCTGTGCAGCAAAAAGGGGCGGTCCTGCGACCGCCCCTTTTTCATTTCCGGCTTAAACCCTGTGCGGCTTACAGCATGTCCTTCAGCGCGGCCCGCACCTTGTCCGACATGTCGGGACGGTTCAGGGCGTAGGCGACATTGGCCAGCACGAAGCCCAGCTTGTCGCCGCAATCGAAGCGCTGGCCCTCGAACTTGAAGCCGTGGAAGGGCTGGTTACCGATCAGCTTGGCCATGGCGTCGGTCAGCTGGATCTCGCCGCCCGCACCCTTTTCGAACACCGACAGGTGCTTGAACACTTCGGGCTGCAGGATATAGCGGCCCTGGATCGACAGGTTGCTTGGTGCCACCGCCGGGTCCGGCTTTTCCACCAGCCCCTTGACCGACACCAGCTTGCCATCCTCCGACGCGATGTCGAGGATGCCGTACTTGTTGGTCTGTTCGCGCGGCACCTCGAACACCGACAGCAGATTGCCGCCGACCTGTTCATAGGCCTCCATCATCTGCGCCAGACAAGGCTTGTCGCCCAGCACCTGTTCGTCGGGCAGCAGCACCGCGAACGGCTCGTTGCCTACAAATTCGCGGGCGCACCAGACGGCGTGGCCCAGGCCCAGCGGCTGTGCCTGACGCACATAGGAGAGATAGCCCGACTCGATCTGGATATCCTCGACGATCTTCAGCAGATCGTTCTTGCCACGGCGGCGCAGCGTCTCGTTCAACTCGTAATTCAGATCGAAATGGTCTTCCAGCGGGCTCTTGCCGCGGCTGGTGACAAAGCAGAACTGGTCGATGCCGGCGGCCTTGGCCTCGTCCACGGCATGCT
>JAEMSB010000337.1:0-3244 GCA_016463045.1 Niveispirillum sp. | reverse complement strand
CGGTGCATGGTGGTCAGCGGGATGCGGGCGGAGCCGCGGGTGCGGCGGGCGCGGTCGGCCAGCGGCAGCATTTCCTTGGGAATGGCCTTGGTGGCCGGCAGGAAGCGGGTACCCAGACCTGCGACCGGAAACACGGCCTTGCGCACTTTTTGCGGCATCTTGATCCCTGTATTGACAGCCATGATCGTCTCTAACCCCGCCGGTCACGATGCCGACGGTGCCTTTGTCTTTTGTGGCACGTCCACCCCCCTTCCCGCAACATGGCCGCACGCGGCGGACAGGAAGGGGGGCGACGATATCGATAACCTTCCAGCGCCGCTTTTGTGCCATTGATGCGGACAAAAGCGATGGTTGTCACAGACAGCCACATGATTTTGATTTATTAAGGGTACGATGCTGTCCGTAAGATGGCGGGGCAAAAGCCCTTCATCTGGACCCGCGTGGGGCGGCGCGGGTGGATGGGTATGATAATCGGGCTGGAATCGACTTATGAAAATCCTGATTGGTGACGACCATCTTCTGTTCCGTGAAGGTTTGTGCCGCCTGCTGACCCAATTGGATGACCAGGCCAGCTTCGTCGAGGCGGGGACCTTTGACGATGTTCTGTCCCTGGCGCGTGATGGGCAGGATTTCGATCTGGTCCTGCTGGACCTGCAGATGCCGGGCTTCCCCGGTTTCTCCGGGGTGCAGGAGATCTGTGAGGCGCAGGCCGGCACGCCCGTGGTCATCGTGTCGGCATCGGAGGCGCAGGCCGATGTGCGCGCCGCACTGGATGCCGGGGCGTCGGGATATATCCCGAAATCCTCTTCGGTGAAGATCATGCTGTCCGCCCTGAACCTCATCTTCTCCGGTGGCATCTATGTGCCGCCGGCGGCCATCCTGGGCGATGGGCCCGGTGTCAGCGGACACGCCGCTGCCGCAGCGGGAACGGCTGGTGCGGCAAACGGCGCGGCAGGCGCACCCAGCCTGACCCAGCGGCAGCGCGATGTGCTGCGCTGCCTGCGTGAAGGCAAGTCGAACAAGCAGATCGCCTATGAGCTGGGCCTTTCCGAAGGTACCGTGAAGATCCATGTCACAGCCGTCATGCGCAGCCTGGGCGTGCGTAATCGCACGCAGGCTGTTATCGCGTCCGGTGACATTCCCACCTGATACGACCGGCGCGTTCTGATCCATGACCCATGATGATGTGACGGCCCCGACGGCAACGCCGCTCGGGGCCACCGCCTATCTGGCGGCTGAGGAATTTCTCGACCACCTGCTGGTGGAACTGGGCGACGTGCGGTCGGTGCATGGACGGCTGGTCATTGCCGATGACCCGCCGCGCCCCGCCGCCTGGGCCCAGAATATCTGGTACGATCCCGTCCTGATCCCCATCCAGTCCATCAAGCAGGGGGCCAAGGCCCTGCGCGCCATCCAGCGCAATTGGGCGCTTTACGGGTTTCAGCATCACCGCCGCGCACAGCTGATCCAGGACAACCTGCCCCATGTCTCGGCCAAGCCGGTCAGTTTCTTCACGCCCCCGCCGACAGCGCCGCTGGGGTCTTGGACGCTGCTGAACGAGAACACCATCCTGGCGGCGGCGCATTGTTCCAGCCCTTACCGCAATGGTGAGATTGAGCTGATCGAGGACAAGGTCAACCCGCCCAGCCGAGCCTATCTGAAACTGTGGGAAGCCTTCACCCGTATCGGTCGTACGCCCAAGCCCGGAGAACAATGTATCGATCTGGGCGCCTGCCCCGGCGGCTGGACCTGGGTGGTGCAGAGCTGTGGGGCTAATGTCATCGCGGTCGACAAGGCACCGTTGGATCCTCGTGTCGCCGCCTTGCCAGGCGTTTCGGAACGGCGCGAAAGCGCTTTTGGGCTGAAGCCTGCCGATATTGGCCCCATCGATTGGCTGGTCTGCGACGTCATCTGCTATCCGTCACGGCTTTACCGCATGATCCAGGGCTGGCTCGATTCGGGTCTGGTCCGCAACTATATCTGCACTCTGAAATTCCAGGGGGAGACGGACCATGAGACGGCCCGCGCCTTTGCCGCCATTCCGGGCAGCCAACTGGTCCATCTCTGCCAGAACAAGCATGAGCTGACCTGGATCAAGCTGGAGGCGTAGGGCCTTACGCCCCCCATTCCCCAGAACCTGCACCATAATCATCGATGGCGGCCAGCATGGCCGCCACCATCTCCCGCTCGGCCTGCGTCAGTTCCGGGCGCCAGACATCGAACAGCAGGACGACGCGCGTCTCACCACTGTCATTCCAGGCCTCATGTTCGACCGTATCGTCGAAGACCCAGGCCTGCCCCTCCCGCCATTCCCGTGTCTCATTGCCCACCCGGAACCGGCATTGGCCCGGTACGATCAGGGGCAGGTGGCAGATCAGCCGGGTATTGACGAAGCCGGTGTGGGCCGGGATATGCGTACCCGGCTTCAGCAGGGAGAACAGCACCGACGGCGCCCGACCCCGGATCCCGGTCAGGGGAATACCGTCCAGTGCTGCCGCCGTGGCGGGGCAGCGGGCGATGTTTTCCTCCTGCGGCACGCCATTCTTCCACAGATAGAAGGCGCTCCAATCCGGGTTGCCGCGCAGGCCCGACCGGTCCACCTGCGCCCGGTTGGCGCTGGCCTCCAGATAGGGTTGGAAGGCTTCCGGTCCCTGCATGACGGCCCGCAGTTCCTGGCGGATGGCGTCGGTCTGCGCCTCCAGCCCCTCCAGCCAGGGGAAGGCGGCGCGGTCGTAGAACTGCACTTGCGGCAGTTCCGGGAACAGGTAGGCCTGGGGCTGCTGATAATAGACCTGCCGCCGCCCGAACAGGATATCCAGCGAGCGGCCAAACCGTCCGCCGCCCATATCCGCCCCGAACCCGGCCTGTTCCAGGCTGGACAGCAGATGCGCCTCAAACCGGCGGGCGTAGTCCTGAGTCGCCCCCTGCACCCGCCGCAGCTCCGCCACCAGATCAGGCGGCAGCTGTGCTGCCGGCGGGGCCGCGCGCAGGGCGTTGTTGTAGAAGGAGGTGGCAGCCTTGTGGTCGCCCTGGCCCCCAAAATGATCCCCCTTCAGGATCAGCGCCCGCACATTCCGCGGGTCCAGTGCCAGCACCTTATCCAGGGCCGCCAGCATGCCCACCGCATCGCCCACACCCCGGCAGCCATAGGCCAGGCCCAGCCAGATGCCCAGATCGTTGGCCCCCATCGCCACCGCCTGCCCGAACCCCGCCTTGGCCCCGGCAAAATCCCCCCGCTTCAATG
>JAEMSB010000014.1:5186-21073 GCA_016463045.1 Niveispirillum sp. | reverse complement strand
GCCCAATCCACCTGCCCGTAAAGGGCGAAGCGGATCAGTTCAACGGCGTGGGTGAAGGGGTTGAAACGGGCCAGCAGATAGAGCCATTCGCTGCCCTCCCGCAGCTTCCACAGGGGGTAGAGGGCGGATGACAGGAAGAAGGCCGGGAAGATAACGAAATTCATCACGCCGGCGAAATTCTCCAGTTGCCTGATGGTGCTGGACAGCAGCATGCCGACGGCACCCAGCATGAGACCCGCCAGCAGCAGGGCCGGAATGACGGTGAGATAGCCCATCGCCGGCACCGTCAGCCCCGTCAGGGCCGCGGTGGACAGGAAGGCCGCCACCTGTGCCAGCCCCACCACGGCGCCGGCCAGAAGCTTCGCCGTCAGCAGGAATTCGCGCGGCAGGGGGGCTGTCAGCAGCAGGCGCATGCTGCCCATTTCCCGGTCATAGACCATGGACAGGCTGCTTTGCATGCCGTTGAACAGCAGGACCATGGCGGCAAGGCCGGGCAGTACATAGGTCTCATAGGTGATGTAGGTGTCATAAGGCGGCTGCACCGAAATGCCCAGGGCCGCGCGGAAACCGGCGGCGAAGATGAACAGCCAGACCAGGGGCCGGACGAGGGCGGAGATGAACCGTTCGCGTTGATGCAGGAAACGCAGCATTTCCCGCCAGATGACGGCCTTCAGGGCGCGCAGATAAGCCATCATGGCGTTCCCTCCGCCCTGATCAGGGTTCCGAACGCTTCCCCCAGCGTGCCGGCACCGGTGCGGGACAGAAGATCGGGGATGCCGCCTGTGGCGCGTACCTGGCCGCGATGCAGCAGCACGACATCGTCGCCGTCCCGCACCTCATCAAACAGATGCGTCGCCCAGAGGACCGCGACGCCGTCGTCCGTACACAGGCGATGCACATGATCCACCAGATCGCGGCGCGAGGGGGCGTCCAGACCCACGGTCGGTTCGTCCAGGATCAGCAATGGCGGGCGGTGCAGCAGGGCACGGGCCAGTTCCACCCGCCGGCGGTGGCCGCCATTCAGCAGGCGCACCTTGTCGCCCGCCCGGTCGGACAGCGCGAACCGGTCCAGCAGTTCGGTGATGCGCGGTGCCGTCTGCCGAGCGGACAGGCCGCGCAGGCCGGCGGCATAGGTCAGGTTCTGACGTACCGTCAGGTCCAGATCCAGGGTCGGCTGCTGAAACACCACACCCATGGCGGCCAACGCCGCCCCAGAGTGTCGTCGCAGATCATGGCCGCCAATATGGATGCTGCCCATGTCCGGCGTGAACAGCCGGGTCAGCAGGCCCATCAGGGTGGATTTGCCGGCCCCGTTGGCGCCCAGCAGCGCCGTGAAGCGGCCCGGTTCAACGGCAAAGGCGACCCCGCGCAACGCGAAGCCGCCCTTGCCATAGCAGAAATCCAGTTGATCAACCGTCAGTTCCGCCCTCATGGCACCACCACGGCACCCCAGGGGTAACGCCCGACAGGAATGGACTTCACTACCTTCAGCCCCTCCACATCGATGACCGAGACATCGTTGGAGACGCCGTTGGTGGTGAACAGCGTCTTGCCATCGGGCGACAGGGCCATGTGCCAGACACGGCGGCCCACCAGCAGATAGGCCTTCACCCGATAGGTGGCCGTGTCCACCACCGCCACATGGTTGGCGGGGCCGAGTGCGACGAAGGCCAGCCTGCCATCCCTGGACAGTTTGATGCCCACGGGCTGCACCTTGTCGGCCTGCACGCCCTTCACCGCGAAACCGATGGTCTGTTTCACCTGGCGACTGGCCACGTCGATCACCTTTACGGTGCCGCCGATTTCGGCGGAAACCCACAGTGACTTGCCATCGGCGGTGAATTCGGCGTGGCGGGGGCGGGCGTCGACCTGCGTATTGTCCACCAGTTGCCGGGTACCGGTATCGATCCAATGCACCATGTTGGTGGTTTCGGACGTGTTGACGGCCCACCTGCCATCCGGACTGACGGCCATGCCCTCCGGCTCCACCCCGACGTCAATCTGATAAGCAACGGAACGGGTGGGGATATCGACGATTGTGACGACATTGTCATCCTCGTTCGCGATGAAAAGATGGGTGCCGTCGGGGGCCAGTGCGAATTGTTCGGGATCATCGCCCGATGGCAGATTGTGCAGGATCTTGCCCGTCGCGATGTCCAGCACCTGCACCGTGTCATCGTCGCTGGCGCAGATATAAAGCTGCTTGCCATCGGCGGACAGGGTGATGCCACGCGGGCGGGCGCCGACCTTGATCGTGGATTTCACGGTCAAGGTATCGGTGTCGATCAGGGTCAGGCTGTTGTCGCGCTCGTTGGAGACGTACAGCGTCCCGGCCCCGGCCGGTCCCGCCAGGCCCGAGGCCAGCAGCGCCAGCAGCAAATATGCCCGCATTCTTCATCCTCCCGGTGGCGGCGGACCTTGGCGGCCCTTGACCGGCAACCCTATCCCGGTCCGCGACGGTGCGGCCATTAGACCATGGGACAAGGGTGGTGACGGGCCTTGGAAACGGGCGTGGCACCAAAGTCCAATTAGGGCAGGGCGGGGAAATCGTTACGCTGGCGAGCATTCGAAACGCCCTGTTTTCAACGCTTTCCTGAGGATGTTGCCCATGCCGTCGCCCGTCCGCCTCGCCGCCGGCCTGATTGCCGCCGCCCTGTTCACCGCCCCCGTTGCACTACCGGTGCTGGCGCATGGCGATGTCACGCCGCAGCCGGTGAATATTGAAGGACTGGAGAAGCTGGGGCCGGACTGGCGCGCCAGCAATCCCTATCGCGGGAACAAGCGGGCCATCGAGATCGGGTCTTCGGCCTATAACCAGAACTGCGCGCGCTGCCACGGGCTGGGCGCCATTTCGGGCGGCATCGCGCCGGATCTGCGCTTCCTTGAAGCCGGCGATACCGGGGATGAATGGTTCTCCGAACGGTTCCGCAAGGGGGCCGCGCGCGATGGCAAGGTCTATATGCCGGCCTTTGGCGAGGTGCTGGGCCAGGAGGCCGGATGGGCCATCCGCAGCTGGCTGGAGACCGTGCCGCAGTGAGGACACCCATCATGAACCGTCGCCAATTGCTGGCCATGGTCGCGACCCTGCCCCTTGCGGCGGGGTTTTCGCGTTTTGCCGCCGCCGCGCCGCTGGACCTGGTGATGCAGAAGGGCACGCTGCGCATCGCTGTCTATCGCGACAACCCGCCCTGGTCCTGGCGGCGGGAAGGGGTGCTGGTCGGCATCGATGTCGATCTGGGCCGGGCGCTGGCAGAAAGGCTGTGCGTGAAGCCGGACTTCATGGAGCTGACCGCCGACGAGAATATGGATGACGATCTGCGCAATGCCGTCTGGAAAGGCTCCATCCTGGGTGAACCGGTGGCCGACGTGATGATGCACGTCCCCTATGACCGGGAATTCGGCCTGCGCAACGACATGGCGGTGCTGACGGGGCCGTATCACCGCGAAAGCTTCGCGCTGGCCTGTGACCCGGCGCGCACCGATTGCCGCGGATCAATGGCCGATATGGCCGGAAGCAAGATCGCTGTGGAGACGGACAGCGTGCCCGATTTCTATCTGACCGGGGCGTTCGGCGGGCGGCTGCGCGGCGATGTGGTTCATCACCTGTCAGCGGCGGCGGCCATGGCCGACCTGATCAGGGGACAGGCGGGGGCCGCGATGGCGACGCTGGCCCAGGTGGAACTGGGTCAGAAGGCGTCGGGCCGCAAACTGGTGGTGCGGCGCGGGCCGTTTCCGGGGCTGTCCAAACAAGGCTGGGACATCGGCATCGCGGTGAAGACCGATAGCCGCGATCTTGGCTACAAACTTGAAGATGTGATCGCCGGCCTGATGGCGGATGGCGCCATCGCCGGCATCTTTTCCGCCTATGGTATTACGCATGTGCCGCCGGGCGGCCAGGGAGACCGCTGATACCAAGGTTCAATTTTGCCCCTTACCGGGCGGGGTTACCTTGGGCCTCGTCGTTGAAACCATTCCGTATCCCAAGCCTTTGAAAATCCGTCACCGTCGTGGCCGCTTCCCCGGCTGCGGCGACCGGTGGCTTGCGGGCGGATTTCGCCGGAAGCCGGGCCGGGCATCGTGCCGCCGCCCCGGCCCTTTACAGGGAGACAAGACGCCATGAAGCGCATTCTGCTGGCAACCTGCGCCGTGCTGGGCCTGGCCGCCGCCACGCCGGCCTTCGCCGCCGGGCCCACCGACGCCGACCTGATGAGTGACGCCGCCACCACCGGCGACGTGCTGACCTATGGCATGGGCCCCCAGGCGCAGCGCTACAGCCCGCTGAAGACGCTGAACACCGAGAACGTGTCGAAGCTGGTGCCCGCCTTCTCCTTCTCCTTTGGTGGGGAGAAGCAGCGCGGGCAGGAGGCACAGCCCATCGTCCATGACGGCACCATCTATGTCACCGGCTCCTACAGCCGCCTTTGGGCCGTCGATGCCCGGACGGGCGAGGAGAAGTGGCAGTATGATGCCCGCCTGCCCGAAGGCATCATGCCTTGCTGCGACGTGGTGAACCGGGGTGCCGCGATCTATGGCGACATGGTCTATTTCGGCACGCTGGACGCCAAGCTGGTGGCGCTGAACAAGGATACGGGCAAGGTCGTCTGGTCCAAGAAGATCGCCGATTACGAGGCGGGTTATTCCTATACCGCCGCCCCGATGATCGTGGATGGCAAGATCATCACCGGCAATTCCGGCGGTGAATTCGGCATCATCGGCAAGGTGGAGGCGCGCGACGCCAGGACGGGTGAGCTGGTCTGGTCGCGCCCCACCATCGAAGGCCATATGGGCCAGCTGAACGGCAAGGACAGCACCGTCACCGGCAAGCAGAACGCCTCCTGGCCGGGCGACATGTGGAAGCAAGGCGGCGGGGCTACCTGGCTGGGCGGCACCTATGATCCTGAAACTAAGCTGATCTATATGGGCACCGGCAACCCGGCCCCGTGGAACAGCCATCTGCGGCCCGGCGACAATCTCTACACTTCCTCCACACTGGCCATTGACCCGAATACGGGCGAGATCAAATGGCATTTCCAGACCACGCCGCATGATGGCTGGGATTTCGACGGGGTGAACGAGTTCATTCCCTTCGACCTGAAGAAGGATGGCAAGACCATCAAGGCTGGCGCCAAGGCCGACCGCAACGGCTTCTTCTTCGTACTGGACCGCACCAACGGCAAGTTCATCTCCGCCACGCCGTTCGTGTCGAAGATCACCTGGGCCAAGGGCTTCGACAAGAAGGGTCGCCCCATCTATGACCCCGCCAACCGTCCTGGTAATCCGGTCGAGGCGGCGCAGGGTGAGACCAAGGGCAAGTCGGTTTTCGCCGCGCCCTCCTTCCTGGGCGGCAAGAACTGGATGCCCATGGCCTACAGCCAGGATACGGGCCTGTTCTATGTGCCCGCCAATGAGTGGGGCATGGATATCTGGAACGAGGGCATCAATTACAAGAAGGGTGCTGCCTATCTGGGTGCCGGTTTCAATATCAAGCCGCTGTATGAGGATCATATCGGCGTGCTGCGCGCCATCGACCCGGCAACCGGTGAAACCAAGTGGGAGTATAAGAACAAGGCCCCGCTGTGGGGCGGTGTTCTGACCACTGCCGGCAATCTGGTCTTCACCGGTACACCCGAAGGCTATTTGAAGGCTTTCGACGCCCAGACCGGCAAGGAGGTTTGGAAGTTCAACACTGGTTCCGGCGTGGTGGGCAGCCCTGTCACCTGGGAACAGGATGGGGAACAGTATGTGGCCGTTCTGTCAGGTTGGGGCGGTGCTGTCCCGCTCTGGGGTGGTGAAGTGGCGAAGTCCATCCAGCATATCAACCAGGGTGGCTCGCTGTGGGTTTTCAAGCTGCCCAAGGCCTGATCTTAATTGTTCCCTCAAGCGCCGGGCGGGCGCATCCGCGCCCTTGGCTTACGCGACCATGGGGTCGCGGGCCGGCGGTCGCCGGCCTCCAATGGTCACCAATAGTGACCATTGGATTTGGGATAGTGATTGTGAGGGGCCGCTTCCGCAAGGGAGCGGCCCCTTTGCCTTGGATGGGGAAGAAGGGCCTTATACTAAAGAACCGTACCCCGCCGGGGCTCCCGCGATTGTCCATCCCCGCCTGCGCGAGTAGGCTGATCACGCCCAGAAAATAATCAAATCGGCGCGGCCATCAGGGCGACGGGGAGGATCAAGGGCATGGGCAAGGTTCTGATCGCGGATGATCATCCGCTGGTGCGCGACGGGTTGCGCACCGTTGTTGCCGTGGCACTGGACCGGTGCGAGCTGTTTGAGGCGTCGGACCTTGACGAGGTGATCCGCATCATCGACCGCGAGGGCGATTTCGATCTGGTCCTGCTGGATCTCAACATGCCGGGCAATAACGGCTTTGCGGGCCTCGCCTTGCTGCGCGCCCGCTATCCGTCGCTGCCGGTGGTCATGGTGTCGGCGGCCTGTGACCGGCAGCTGGTGAACGAGGCGCTGCGCCATGGGGCGGCGGGTTTTGTGCCGAAATCACTGGCGCGCGGCATGATCGCCAAGGCCCTGCATCAGGTGCTGGGCGGCGATGTCTATGTCCCCGAAGGTCTGGAGGATGCGCCGGTCCCGGCCCCGTCGGGCGAGGATCAGGAGATCATCCGCCGCATCGATACCCTGACGCCCCAGCAGCGCAAGGTGCTGGAGCTGGTGGTTGCCGGTCGCTTGAACAAGGAAATCGCGTACGAGCTGGACGTGACGGAGACGACCGTGAAGGCCCATGTCTCCGCCATTCTGCAAAAGATGCGGGTATTCAGCCGCACCCAGGCCGTGATCCTGGCTAACAAGGTCAGCTTTGCGCCGGCCCCCAGCACGCCGCAGGTCTCGGCGCGGGCGGCAGCGCAGTAAGGGAAGGGGGCGAACGCCCCCATCCACGCATCGGGCTTAACTCCGTAGCTTTGCCATCAGGCCCAGCAGCAATTCTTTGGCCTTGCCAGGATGGTTCACGGCCTTTGCCTGCTCGACATTCACCGGATCGCCCACAACGATAACGCCGACCATGCCCATGGCGTAATGCGGCTTGCATTTGAAGCCGTAGAGGCCGGGCTGGTCGAAGGTCACCGTGATTTCCTCGTTCATCTTGCCGGTGAACGGTTCCACACCCTCGGGCAGCATGCCCTTGATGGTTTCGGCATTGTGGCTTTTGTCGGTGGGGATGAAGCGCACCGTATCGCCGGGCGCGATGGTCAGCATGGCGGGTTCGAACACCATGGTGGCGCCGCCCGGCCCCTGGTTCAGCATCTTCACCTCATGCGTCGCGGCCTCTGCCGTGGCGGCGATCAGGACCTGTGCGGCCAGGGCGGCGGCCAGAATGTACGGGCGCGTCATCATTGTCGGAACACCTTGGTTTTGCGGGTGAATTTCGCCTCAAAGAAGCCAAGGCCAATCCCTTTGCGCAATTGCACCAAGGTGTCGGGGCAACCCGTCCGGGACGGGTTTCTTCACACAAAGTCTAATTTACCGGACGGGCCAGGGGGCGCACGGTTGGGGTCGATCCCGAGCCCCATGACAGGGGTTCATGACATCCCCAAGGGAGACGCCCCCATGTTGCACCAGGCCATCGAAAAGCTGAAATCCAGCGTCGGCATCCGCGCCAGCTATGACAATTTCATCGGTGGCGAATGGGTCGCCCCCGTGCGCGGCCAGTATTTCGACAATATCTCCCCCGTTACCGGCGGTGTGTTCTGCAAGATCGCGCGGTCAACGGCGGAGGATATTGAGCTGGCGCTGGATGCCGCGCACAAGGCCAAGGACAAATGGGCCCGCACCTCTGTTGCTGAACGCGCCGCCGTTCTGAACCGCATTGCCGACCGCATGGAACAGCGCCTGGACCTGCTGGCGCTGGCCGAAACCATCGACAATGGCAAGCCGATCCGCGAGACGACCGCCGCCGACATCCCGCTGGCCATCGACCATTTCCGTTATTTCGCGGCCTGCGTGCGCGCCCAGGAAGGCAGCCTGGCCGAGATCGACCATGACACGGTCGCCTATCATTTCCATGAGCCGCTGGGCGTGGTGGGTCAGATCATCCCCTGGAATTTCCCCATCCTGATGGCTGCCTGGAAGCTGGCCCCGGCAATTGCCGCTGGCAATTGCGTGGTGCTGAAGCCCGCCGAACAGACGCCGATGTCGATCATGGTGCTGATGGACATTGTCGGCGATCTGATCCCCGCCGGCGTCCTGAACGTCGTCAACGGTTTCGGGATCGAGGCGGGCAAGCCGCTGGCCACCAACAAGCGCATCGCCAAGATCGCGTTTACGGGTGAGACCACGACCGGCCGCCTGATCATGCAGTACGCGTCGGAGAACCTGATCCCCGTCACGCTGGAACTGGGCGGCAAGTCGCCAAACATCTTCTTCGCCGACGTGATGGCCGAGGATGACGATTTCCTGGACAAGGCGCTGGAAGGCTTTGCCATGTTCGGCCTGAACCAGGGGGAGGTCTGCACCTGCCCGTCGCGCGCCCTGGTGGATGAACGCATCTATGACCGGTTCATGGAAAAGGCCATCGCACGGGTCCAGAAGATCAAGCAGGGCAGCCCGTTGGATGCCAGCACCATGATCGGCGCCCAGGCATCGAACGATCAGCTGGAAAAGATCCTGTCCTATATCGATATCGGGCGGGGCGAGGGGGCCAAGGTCCTGACCGGCGGCGCGCGCGCCGATCTGGGCGGTGATCTGTCCGGCGGCTATTACGTCACGCCGACGGTGCTGGAAGGCCATAACAAGATGCGGGTATTCCAGGAGGAGATTTTCGGCCCCGTCCTGGCTGTCACCAAGTTCCGGGGCGAGGAAGAGGCGCTGGCAATCGCCAATGACACGCTGTACGGCCTGGGTGCCGGTGTCTGGAGCCGCGATGGCAGCCGCGCCTACCGTTTTGGCCGTAATATCCAGGCGGGACGTGTCTGGACCAATTGCTACCACCTGTACCCGGCGCATGCGGCGTTCGGTGGGTACAAGCAGTCGGGCATCGGGCGTGAAACGCACAAGATGATGCTGGACCATTACCAGCAGACCAAGAACCTGCTGGTCAGCTACAGCCCGAAGGCTTTGGGCTTCTTCTGAGCAGCGTACGGTTTCAGGTGACCGGCAGCGGGTGGCGCTTACAGGCGTCACCCGCCTTCTGTGTTGATAGCCCGGAGGAGATGTCCATGGTTCCCCGTGTTCTGTCCACGCCCACCGCCGACGCCCTGATCGATAGGCTGCGCGCCGTTCATGGGCCGGTGATGTTCCATCAGTCCGGTGGATGCTGCGACGGGTCGGCGCCCATGTGTTACCCCGCCGGGGAGTTCAAGGTGGGCAGCCGCGATGTCTATCTTGGGGAGATCCACGGCGCCCGGGTGTTCATCGGCGCGGCCCAATTCGAATACTGGGAACATACGCAGCTTATCATCGATGCGGTGCCGGGCCGGGGCGCCGGATTCTCCCTGGAAGGGCCGGAAGGCATGCGTTTTCTGACAAGGTCCCGTGTGTTCACGGATGAGGAGGCGGCAGCGCTGCTGGCCGCAGGTCCGCCGCCGCGTGGGGATCAGATGGGGCCAGCGGGGTGACAGCTTTGACAAGCTGTGTACAGGCGGAACCCGGTGAAAGCCGCCCCGGCCTTCTGATTTGAGGGTGCGGTATGGGCTTCTGTTTCTTTGGTGTTTCCAAAATTAAAGAAATCGACGCTTATTTCGAAGTTTAAGCGGGCATTTATCGCCCTGTTTAACTTTGTTAATTAATTGCTATTAATCGTTCATTATATTTATCTCCATCAAGTCCATATCCTTTTGCTCACATGACGTAATAGTTTTCCTTTCCTACCATCCTCTTCATGCAGTCCAGATGCATGGTTAAGGGGGTGCGGTATGTTGTTCGGCGGCAATCACGATGCAGAAGCGGTCCTGGCCGCCATCAGCAAGGCACAGACCATTGTCGAATTCATGCCCGACGGCACCATCATGGGCGCGAATGACAATTTCCTGACGGCCATGGGCTACAGCCTGGCGGAGATCAAGGGCCGTCACCACAGCATGTTTGTGGATGAGGCCACCCGGAACAGTGCCGATTATGCCCGGTTCTGGAAGGATCTGGCCGAAGGCCGCGCCGCGCAGGTGGAGATGATCCGCCGCCTCGCCAAGGGCGGGCGCGAGGTCTGGATCCACGGTTCCTATAACCCCGTCCTGGACCGCAAGGGCCGCGTGGTGAAGGTGGTCAAGGTTGCGTCCGACGCCACCGCCGAACATCAGAACAGCCTGGATCAGGAAGGCCAGTTGGCCGCGCTGGACCGTGCGCAGGCCGTCATCGAATTCGATATGGATGGCACCGTCCTGACCGCAAATGCCAATTTCCTGAAGGTCATGGGTTATCGGCTGGATCAGATCAAGGGCCGCAAACATTCGATGTTTGTCGATCCGCAGGAGGCATCCAGCCCCGGCTATGCCAGTTTCTGGCAGGGTCTGCGCACAGGCCGGTTCAGCCAGGCGGAATTTAAGCGCATTGGCGCCGGTGGCCGCGTCGTCTATATCCAGGCAACCTACAATCCCATCCTGGATGGCAATGGCAAGCCCATCAAGGTGGTGAAGTTCGCCAGCGACGTGACAGCGGCGGTCGAGGCACGGCACCAGACGGAAGAGACGCTGGCGGCGGTGCAGAAATATCTGGGCGACATCGTCGCTGCCGTCCAGGCCTCCAACGCCCAGGCAGAGGATGCGTCGGCGGCATCACAGCGTACCTCGGACAATGTGCAAGCCATTGCCAGCGGCTCCGAACAGCTTGATGCGTCCATCCGCGAGATTGCGCAAAGCATGACCCGATCCAAGGAAGCCACCGAACAGGCCTACAGCGAGGCCCAAGTGGTGGATGAGGCGACTGAGAAGCTGGTACGCGGCACCCAGGCGATGGATGGCATCGTCAAGCTGATCGGCGATATTGCCGGCAGAATCAACATGCTGGCCCTGAACGCCACCATCGAAAGTGCGCGCGCCGGCGAGGCGGGCCGTGGTTTCGCAGTCGTCGCCAGCGAGGTGAAGTCCCTGGCACGCCAAGCGGCAGAGGCGACGCAACTGATCTCCAAGGAGATCGTGAATTTGCAGGATGTGTCGGGTGATGTGGCGGAGAAGCTGCACGCCATTCGCGGCGCCATTGACGCGGTGCGCGGCTATGTCATCGGTACCTGTTCCGCGGTTGAGGAACAGAGTGCGGTGGCCCGGTTGATGAACGCCAACATGCGCGGCGCATCGGGTGATGTGGCCCTGATCCACCACAATATGGATGAGATCGTGCTGTCCACCCGCACCGCCAACCAGCGCGTAGACAATGTCCGCGACGAGTTGCGTAAGATTGCGTGAGGTTTAGGCCGGAGGGTAAAGCCTCCCGGCCTACCCGATCAGCTGTGTCACCAGGGCCCGCAATTGTGCGGGCTTCACGGGTTTGGTCAGCAGTGCGTGCCCGTCCCGCTGTACCCGTTCATGAATATCCGCGGTCCGGTTGGCGGTAATGACCATGGCCGGAATGTCTTGCCCGCGCGCCTGAATGATGCGGGCGATCGCATCGACGCCAATGGCGCCGTTTTCCAGATGATAGTCGGCGATGATCACGTCGGGCCAGCCACCCAGGGCGGGCAGGGCGTCCATGGCGCTGTCGGCGCAGGGTGCCACCTGCACCTGACAGCCCCAGCCGCGCAGCAGCGCGCCCATCCCGTCCAGAATGGCCGGTTCATTATCGATGACCAGGATACGCGCACCGGTCAGGGGGCTGGCGGGTGCTGTGCTGCGTGTGGCGCTGGGCAGGGCGGGGCGCTTTTTGCTGCCCAGCGGCACCTTGACGGTGAAGGCCGATCCCTTGCCGATGCGGGAGCGCAGGCTGATGGGCGTGTTCAGCATGCGGCCCGCCCGCTGCACGATGGCCAGGCCCAGCCCCATGCCCCGGTCGCGCCCGGCGGGGCGGTCGGCGCCTTCCAGGCGGCGGAATTCCTCGAACACTTCGTCCAGCTTGTCCGCCGGGATGCCGGGGCCGGTATCCAGCACCTCGATCCGCACCCCGTCCGCCACCCTTCGGCAGCCGACCAGGACCCGGCCCGTGCGGGTGTAACGCAGGGCGTTGGAGACGAAGTTCTGCAGGATGCGGCGCAGCAGGCGCATGTCGGTATGGACGATTGCCTTGCATGGCAGGACGCGCAGGTCCAGCCCGCGTTCCTTGGCCACCGGCGCATATTCGGCCTGCATGGATGTCAGCAGCATGGCCAGCGGGAAATCATCCAGCTGCGGCTGAACGACGCCAGCATCCAGCTTGGAAATATCCAGCAGCGCTTCCAGCAGGTCTTCGACCGACAGCAGGGCCGCATCGGTCTTTTCCACCAGCATGCGGGTGCCGGCCTCGTGCTCGCCTTCGGTCAGGGCGGACACGAACAGGCGTGCAGCGTTCAGCGGCTGCAGAAGGTCGTGGCTGGCGGCGGCCAGGAACTTGGTCTTTGACAGGTTGGCCTGTTCGGCGGCGGTTTTCGCTTCCCGCAGTTTTTCCTCAATCTGCTGACGTTCGGTAATCTCCTGCTTCAAGGCGGCGGTGCGTTCGGCCACCCGGCGTTCCAGGCCTTCATTGGCCTCACGCAGGTCCTCCGCCGCGCGGCGGCGTTCGGTCACGTCCTGGATCAGGGAGAAGAAGCCCAGCACCGCGCCATCGGGCGCAAAATGCGGGACATAGGTTGCCTGGGAATAGCGCTTACCGGACCGCGTATCGAATTCCAGGTCGAACTGCGTCTCCTGTCCCGCCATCACGGTGCTGATATGCGGGCGGCGGCGGCGATATTCATCATCCCCCAGCAGTTCGCGCATGGTCGATCCCACGATCTCATGCCGGGGGCGGCGGAACATCTCTCCATAGCGGCGGTTCACGAAGCGGTAGGTCTCGTCCGCATCGACATAGGCGATCAGGGCCGGCATGGCATCGGTGATCAGGCGGATACGTTCCTGACCGTCGCGGGCGTCGCGTTCCTTCACATCGGTGATGTCGGTATAGATGCCGACGATGCCGCCATCGCGGGTGCGCCGTTCATTGATCTGTATCCAACGCCCATCGGCCAGGGCGTGGACATGGGTGCCGTCAGCGCCTGCATGCTGCGCCACCCGTTCGCGGACCCAGCGGTCGGGGCCGGCCGTATCAGGCACCACTGACCCGCGCGACACCGCCATTTGCGCGATCTCGCCAAAGCTGATGCCCGGTCGGATCAGGTCGGCGATGGCGGGCCAGAGCGACAGATAGGTCTTGTTGCACAGGACCAGACGGTCATCGGCATCGAACAGGGCAAAGCCCTCATTCACGCTTTCGATGGCCTCTGCCAGACGGGTCTGGGCGGTTTCTGCCTCCTCCTTGGCGCGGGCAAGCTCGCTGTTGGATGCCTCCAGCTGCTGGGTACGCTCCCGCACCCGGCTTTCCAGGACGATGGCCGTCTGAAACAGGGAGAAGGCGCTGCCATGATAATCCATGGACCGTTCGACCCGGTCCATCAGCGCCTTGTTGATGCGCTTCAGCTTCCAGTTCTCCCGCTCCAGGAGCGCGATGCGCTCCTGCTCCTGCGTGGGCAGGTCATTGGCGGGATCGGGCAGGGCGCTCATGGCGCACCTATGGCCAGACCGGTGAAGGTCTGGTTCACATGCATGGCATTATATTGTTCACCATAGGTGCAGAAGCCCACGACATTCTGGCTGGCCAGCACCTTGGACGCCGCCTGCTTCAACTGCTTCTGCTCCAGTTCCAGCGAGCGGAAGACGCAGTCGAAACCCAGGATCAGGTCGGGCTTGCCGATCTCTGCGGTCAGGCGATCGAACAGTTCCTGAAGGTTACGCACGATATCCACGCCGGTCGCCACCGTCAGGACAATGCCCTCATCGATGGCGCAGAAGAAGGTCAGGCTTTCATCCTCATTCACCTTCTGGATGGAGCGGACATAATATTCCCCGCCCACCCGCACCACCACGGGGTAGGAGGCGAAGATCATGGGCGTCAGCGGCTCTCCCTCCAGCCCCACCATGCGGGCATATTCGCGGGCCGCCGGCTCGGCATTGATTTCCGTGACGATGCGGCGGGTGGGGTCGGCCTGGGTGACCACCATCTTCTGGTCGGTATGAACGAAATGCTGATTGCGGAACACTTTGAAGGGCCGCGTGGTGGTGAGGATCAGCAGGACGCCGGCATCGATATGGAAATCCCCGTCATGCAGGACATGCGTGGCCTCAAACCGCATGTCGTCGCCCGCTGACCCGCCGATCAGCGGCAGGCCGCCCAGCGCGTCATGCAGGGCGCTGATGATCAGTTCTTCCTTCACACACAGGCCATCGACCAGGAACAGGGCGACATGGCGGGCGTCGGGGCCCATTTCGATGGCCGTATCCTCCGCCTCCGCCAGCAGCTCGCGCACCTTGGGCTTGGCGTCGCCCATCTCAAACCGGCTGACATGATCAAAGCGCGCGATGCTGGCCGCGAAATCACCCTTGGGGAAGGCGACCGCCGTGATGGAGCCATCCATGTATCCAAGCGGCGTCAACTCCCCCGACGTGGTGCAGCCGATGGCCGGCACGCCGGGAAATCGGGTGCGCAGAGAGGCTGCAACGGCGGACAGGTCGTAGTGGGAGGAGCAGAACAGCACGATCAGCGCCGGATCGGCGGCTGTCAGACTGTTGTGAAGCTCGTCGATGGCCGCCGCCGGGTCCGCCAGATGTGTGCAGGCCCGCACCAGCGACCGGGTTGGCATTGGCGGCATCACGCCCCTGGACCTCGGTTCACGAAACCCCGGCGATGGGCCAGGGCAGGGATTCCAGGATGGTACGGCGGGCGAAGGGTCTTTGCCAAGCGGTCGAACCCGGCCAAGGACTTAGACGATAGTGCAATGTCGTTCGCGCGCGGGGGCGGGCTTATGCTGGCGCAAGGTTCCGATGCGGGGAGAAGACCGATGCTGCGCGCCCTGTCACTGGCACTGGCCCTGTGCTGTGCGGCCCCCGTTCTGGCTGCCGATGCGCCGAAGCCGGTGGCGGCAACTGCGCCAATGACCCGGCTTGCCATCGGTTTCATCGGCACCGACGATCCGCCTGCCACGCCCCTGTCCTTTCTGGACCCCATCATCCGCGACGGGGCGCTGATGGGGGCGAGACTGGGTATTCAGGATGGCAATGTCACGGGCCGGTTCCTGAAGAAGGAATTCACCCTGGCGGAGGGGCGCGAGGGGGATGTGGATGCCCTGCTGGGCCAGGGCGTGCGCTTCATCATCGCCGACCTGCCCGGCGATGCCTTGCTGCGCGTGGCGGACAAGGCGGCGGCCAAGGGGGCCTTGGTGATCAACGCGCGGGCACGCGATGACGGCCTGCGTAACGCTCAATGCCGCGCCAACCTGCTGCACACCATCCCCAGCCGGCGGATGATGGCCGATGCGCTGGGTCAATATCTGGTGACCCGGCGCTGGACCAGCTGGTTTCTGGTCACCGGCGCGGGTCCGGGTGACAAGCCCTTTGCCGATGCCGTGCGCCGCACCGCCAAACGGCTGGGGGCGAAGATCGTGGAGGAGAAGGATTGGACCTTCGATGTGGGCCATGCCCGCACCGATAACGGCTTCAGCAATGAGCGTGACGTGGTGTCCACCTTCACACGCGGGGCCGATCATGACGTGCTGATCGTGGCGGATGAGGAGGGGGCGTTCGGCGACTTCCTGTCCTACCGCACGGCCCGCCCGCGGCCCGTGGCCGGCACCGCCGAACTGACGCCCACCGCCTGGTCGCGGGTTTTTGAACAATGGGGCGGCACGCAATTGCAGAACCGGTTCCAGACCCTGGCGGGGCGGGTCATGACCGAACGCGATTATGCCGCCTGGACGGCGGTGCGCGCCGTGACGGAGGCGGCATAAT
>JAEMSB010000014.1:0-5176 GCA_016463045.1 Niveispirillum sp. | reverse complement strand
AAGGGCGGGGATGCGGCGGCGGTGGTGGCGACCCTGAAAGATCCCGCTTTCACCTTGGCGGCGTTCAAGGGACAGGCGTTGAGCTTCCGTCCTTGGGATGGGCAGTTGCGTCAGCCGATCCTGATCACCTCTCCGCGCCTGCTTGTCTCCGTCTCCCCGCAGGAGGGCTATCTGCACCAACGCACGCCGCTGGACAGTCTGGGTGATGATGAGGGGGAGAGTCTTTGCCGGCGCTGATGCCAAGAGCCATGGATCATGGCTCTTGGTTATGCATTGTTCCCTCAAACGCCGGGCGCTGCCATCCGGCAGCTTGGCTTACGCGGGCACGTGCCCGCGGGCCAGCAGTCGCTGGCCTCCAAGGGTCATGTCCCATGCCCCTTGGCATCAGGCGGCCGTCCTGAAACGAAAGTCCAATTCCCGCCCTGTCGCCTGCGCCATAGCCTTTTCTCCTGAGAGGGGGGGGAAGCGATGCTGCTGCGCTGGGTCCTGTTGCTGATGCTGCTGATGGTCGCCGGGCCGGCGCTGGCCGGGTTGAGCGAGGCGGAAATGGCCCGCCTGCTGCCTGAAGGTTACAGCCTGGGGGAGAAGGATCGGGAGGTGCCGGCCTGGCCGCTGATCAAGGCGGGGATGGTGGCGGGGTATATTTTCGAAACGGGGAACCTGACGCCCATTCCGGGATTTTCCGGCACGCCCATGAACCTGTCGGTCGCCATGGATGATACGGGCCGGCTGCTGGATGTGCAGATCGTGTCGCAGCATGAACCGGTCTTTGTGGATGGGCTGGGTCCACAGCCCTTCGCCGATTTCCTGACCCAGTATCGCGGCCTGACCATTCGGCAGAATATCAAGATCGGCAGCCAGTATGGCGCGTCCGACCGGGCGGGCAGCACTTCCGTCACGCTGGACGGGGTGGCAAAGGCCACGGCCAGCCTGCGCATCGCCAACCTGACCATCATGAGTGCAGCGACCAAGGTGGCGCAGGCCAAGATGGCCGCCATCGCGCCCAAGCCAAAATCCCTGCCGCGCGCCGATATGGACAAGGTCATGGATTGGCCGGCCCTGGTGGAACAGGGCCTCGTCCGCCATCTTCGCCTCAGCAATGCGCAGGTGGAGGTGGCGTACAAGGGCACCATCTTCGCGGGCCTGGATATTGAGGGGACAGGAGACCCGGACGGCACCTTCATCGACCTGTGGGTCGCCTATCTGAACAGTCCCGGTATTGGCCGTTCCCTGCTGGGTGACGCGCAACATGCCCATTTGATGGCGCGGTTGCAGCCGGGGGAGGAGGCGCTGCTGGTGATGTCCAGCGGGCGCTATTCCTATACCGGCCCCGATTTCGTGCCGGCCACGGTGCCGGACCGGCTGTCGGTTCGCCAAGCGGGCTTTCCCGTCAATATCCGCGACATGGTGCATGATTACGCCCTGCCCGCCGGGGTGCCGGTGGCGGAAGAGGTGCGGCTGTTCCGCATCGACGGTTCCGCTGCCTTCGACCCGGCCAGCCCCTGGACCCTGTCACTGCGTGTCATCCGGGAAAAGGGCGTGATCCGGCCTGAAATGGGAATACAGGATTTCCCCCTGGATTACGCGCTGCCGCCGACGCTGTTCACGCGGCCCGTGGTGGAAGAACCAACGCCGGAATGGTTGCTGGCCTGGGGCAGTCGGCTGCCGGAACTGTCGGTGTTGAGCCTGATGCTGCTGGGTCTGACAGCGGGGTTGATCGCGCAGACGCGCCTGTCGCGGCGGGAGCGGCTGTTCTATTGGACGCGGATGGGGTTCCTGGCGGTGACGCTGGGCTTTGTCGGCATCTATGCGCAGGGGCAGCTATCCATCGTGACAGTGCAGGGGCTGGTGAAGGGGGCGGCGCGGGGGATGGATTTCGGCTTCCTGCTCTATGATCCCATTTCCCTGCTGCTTTGGGCCTATGTCGCGGTGGCGTCGATCATCTGGGGGCGGGGGACATTCTGTGGCTGGCTGTGCCCGTTCGGGGCCTTGCAGGAATTCGCCGACACGCTGGGCCGGGCCTTGGCGTTGCGGCAGGTGCGGGTGCCGGCGTGGCTGGATGGGCGGCTGGTGCTGCTGAAATATGGGGGGCTGGTGGTGCTGCTGGCCACGGCCCTGATCGCGCCGACAGAGGCAGAGACGGCGGCGGAGGTGGAACCGTTCAAGACGGCCATCACCCTGACCTTCCTGCGCGACCTGCCCTTCGTGCTTTATGCCGGGTTTTGGCTGCTGCTGGGGACGGTGATATTCAAGCCGTTCTGCCGCTATGTCTGCCCGCTGGGCGCGTTCCTGGCGCTGGCGGGGCGGTTGCGGGTGCTGGACTGGATCCCCCGGCGGGCGGCATGCGGCAGCCCGTGCCAGCTTTGCACCGCGCGCTGCCGCTACAAGGCCATCCGCCGTGATGGCTCCATCCGTTATGACGAATGTTTCCAGTGCCTGGATTGCGTCGGCATCTATGCCGATGAAGGGCGCTGTGTGCCGCTGGTGGTCGCGGCCAAACATGGGGCCGGGGCGGCGGCGCGCATCGGGGTGAAGGGGAATGGTCATGCCGCCTGAAACCTGGATCAGCCGCCGTCGCGTGCTGCGCCTGTCGGCGGTGGCGCTGGCCGGGGCGGGTGTCGCCCTGTGGCCCCGAAAGCCGCCACCCGTCACCTGGACCGGGCAGGCCATGGGCGGACCCGCCAGCCTGACCCTGCATGGGGCGGCGGAAGAGACGGCGCGACGGCTGGTGTCGCGGGTCGTGGCGCTGGTGGATGCGATGGAGGGGCTGTTCAGCCTGTACCGGCCCGACAGCCTGCTGTCGCGCCTGAACCGGGAGGGGGAGGTGGGTGACCCACCCGCCGCCTTCACCCATCTGTTGGGTCAGGCGCTGACGGTCGCGGCGGCCACGGGTGGGGCGTTCGATCCGACGGTGCAGCCGCTATGGGAGCTATACCGGGGCGGGGTGCCGGATGCGGCTGGGCTGCAAGCTGCCTTAGGCACGGTCGGATGGCAGCGGGTCATGGTGGCGCGCGACCGGGTGCGGTTGCAGCCTGGGACGCAACTGACCCTGAACGGTATTGCCCAGGGCTATATCACCGACCGGGTGACGGACCTGCTGCTGTCCCATGGGGTGGGGCATATGCTGGTCGATATGGGGGAACCGCGCGGTATTGGCCTGCGCGATGATGGACAGGAATGGCGGCTGGGCATCGCGGACCCGGACGCGGTGGACCGTGTCCTTTCCACGGTGCCCGTATCGGGCCGGGCCATCGCCACATCTGCCCCGCGCGGTACCTTGATCGATGCGGCTGGACGGATCGGACATATCCTGGACCCAGTCACAGGACTTCCGGCGACGGCGTGGCGGCAGGTCAGTGTGGCGGCGGCGACGGCGACCATGGCCGACGCACTGTCCACCGCCATCGCGGCAGCAGCACCGGCGCGCGCGGCATCCCTGATCGGGGATAGCGGGGCGTCTGTGGTGCTGGGGGTTGTGGCCTAACCCCCCGCCCGTCGCTGCACCGCCACCCTGACCAGATCCGCAGTGCGTCGGACACCGAAGCGATTGCGCAGGCGGACCAGGCTGTTGGCCACGGTTTTGTAGCTGATACCCAGGCGGCGACCAACATCATCCAGGTCCGTGGTGTCGGCCAGAATATCCAGGATTTCGGCCTCCCTCTCCGTCAGGTCACCCTCCCGGTTGGGCAGGGCCAAGGCACGGGCGATGTCGGCCGACAGCCAGCGGTCACCGCGCAGGGCCGCCTCCGCCGCCTGTACCAGCGCGTCGGGCGCGTCCGATTTGGTGACATAAGCGGCGGCCCCCATTTCCAGACAGCGGCCAGCGATGCCCGGTGTTTCATGCATGGAAAACACCACCACCCGCCGCCCGGCACCTGTCAGTTCCCGGACAAGGTCCAGCCCGCTGGGTGTGCCGGGCAGGTTCAGGTCGGCCACCACCAGATCGGGATCGTGCCGGGCCACCTGTTCGCGGGCGGCCATGCCATCGGCAGCTTCCACCACGCGGAAGCGGGACAAGGGCGGTTCCAGCAATTGCCGGCAGCCGCCGCGTACGATGGCATGGTCATCAACGACCAGGATCAGGGGAGCGGCATCAGCCATGATGTTCCTGTGTCTGGGGGGAGGAAAGCGGAACGGGCAACGTGGCCTGCACCAGGGTCAGGCCGGCATCGTCGGTCAGGATCGTGAAATCCCCGCCCAGGGCACGCACCCGTTCACGCATGCCGATGATGCCATGGCCGGGCGGCGCGTCATCGCCCAGGCCACCGCCATTGTCGGTGACGCGCAGGATCACGCCCTGATCATCGCCCTCGATTGAAAGGCTGACATGTGTCGGCTTGCCATGGCGCAGGGCGTTCAGCAGCGCCTCATTGGCGATGCGGTACAGGGTCAGGTCGGCAGCTTCGGAACGGGCGAAGGCATCGTCATCTAGGCTGGCGGTGAAGCGGATGCCCGTATGCCGCCGCGCCAAGCCATCCATCAGGTCGCGCAGGATGTCGGCGGCGTGCAGATGGTCCAGACCCATGGGGCGCAGCCGGTTCAGGATGCGACGCGACAGGTCGCGGATACCGGCGGCGGCGTTGGCGATGGCATCGGCCCGCGCGGTGGCGTCGCCGGCGGGAACCGGCCCCGCGCCGGCGGCCCGTGTGATGGCATGGGCATCGACCCGGATGCCGAACAGCATGGGCCCCAGCTCATCATGCAGGTCCCTGGCCAACTGGGCGCGTTCCTGGTCCTGCAGGGCAATCAGGCTGTGCGACAGGGCCGCGTTTTCCGCGCGCGCCACCGTCAGCTCCCGGTCCAGCCGGGCAATGCGCTGCCCGATGGCGCTCAGTTCCGGGATACCATCCCCGGTGGGCGTGTCGGCGGCCTGACCCTGTGCCAGCCGGTCCAGCGCCTGTGCAAACCCGTGCAGCGGGGTCAGCGCACGCCCGACCAGCACATAAAGGGCCACCAGCAGCAGGGCCAGCATCACCAAAGCCGTCCAGGCCAGCGCCACCGTATCAGACCAGACCTCCGCCACCTCATCCACGGGATCGGCGCGCAGCAACCATTGGCCGCCGGGTGCGGGCAGCAGGATATCTGGGGCACCATCCCAGATCAGGGCCACGAACCAGCCGGGCACGCCGGGATGAGAGGGGCTGGGGGGCGGGATGGCGGCGCCGTCGGCCACGAA
>JAEMSB010000336.1 GCA_016463045.1 Niveispirillum sp. | reverse complement strand
GTCCATTTCCACGGGCATATCGTTGGCAATGACGGCCAGCGCGAAATCCTCCCCCCGCCACATGCCGACCTCCAGGCCCTGGAACTCCTCCAGCACGGGGCTATCGGGGGCCGCCGCTTCATCCGGGGCCAGCGACAGCGTCATGCGACGACCTATCGCATCCTCATAGAGAAGCTGTCCCGTCGCACCCTCATCCGTGCCCAGGACACGGGCACCAATTAGAGTCAAACCCAGCCGGCGAAGATCGGGGATGGCCACCCGCTCCCCCAGCTTGGCCGACAGCCAGCGGCGGATTTCATCGGGCCGGGTGCCGGGGATTTCCACGGGCCGGGTGGGATCGTTGGCGAAAATCTCATGCGCGTCGAGCGCCTGCTGCGCATAGCCGGGCAGACTGGCAAAGACGGGCCGGCGCAGCAGATCATTGGCCCCCCAGCCCATGGCCACCAACAGCACCGTCGCCGCCACACGGGACAGGCGCTGCCGCCACAGACCCCGGCGCAGGCCGCGTTCCAACCCCTCCACCAGCGGGGCCGGCAGGGCGGGCCAGGAGGGTTCCTGGGCGGTGGCGGCGAGCGCCAGCTGCTGTTCGGCATAGCGGGCCAGCCGTTCATGCGCGTCGGGATTATCCATCAGATAGGCCCGGACCTTGGCATCGCGGGCGGGGTCCAACTCGCCATCCAGGAAAGCGTGCAGATCGCTTTCCTCGATCCCGTCGGCGGTCACATCATCTGCCATTTTTGCCCCCCTCCAGCACGCGCAGGGCCGGGCGTTCCTCTCCTTCCAGCGCGCGGCGCAGGGCTTCCCGTCCCCGTGCGATGCGCGACATGAAGGTCCCGATGGGAATGCCCAGACGCTTGGCCGCGTCCTGATATTTCAAGTCTTCGACAGCCACCATCAGGATGGCCTGACGCTGTCCTTCCGGCAAGGCTTCCAGTTGAGCGACGACCCGCGCCGCCTCCAGCCGCGCCAGCTGATCGGGCGGCTGCGCTGGTTCGGCCATCTCCTCCTCCAGGCTGGTGACGGACCGCTGGCGCACCTGCTGTCGTCGCCGCTGGCTGATATGGCAGGTATAAAGGATGCGGAACAGCCAGGCCTTCAGGTCGCTGCCCGGCCGCCATTGCGCCGCCGATGCCACCGCCTTGGCCAGGCAATCCTGCAACAGATCCTCCGCCTCGTCCGCCGACCGGGTCAGCACGAAGGCATAGCGGCGCAGGGCCGTCAGATGGCCCGTCAACTGCTGATGGAAAAGATCGTCACTCATCCCGGCCAAATCCCGTCCTAACAGTGCGTAAACGCGGGAGACGGGATTTTCATCCATGGGAATTTCAGGGCGCCCGCAAGGTCAGCCAGCGCACATCATAGGTGATGTCGACGGGCCGGGCCGCATCTAGATTGCGCATGGCTTGGCGCAGAGTGGAAGCCGACAGGCGGGTCGGCGCGTAATCAGCGCCGATGCCGCGCAGGGACAGAAGGAAATGGCGGGCATCGGCGTGATGTTCCACAAAATCCTGCCGCTCTACCCGCCCACCAGGACCCAGCCAGCGGGACAGGGTGGCGGCATCGGGATAGGCGGGGCCAGCGCCCGACGCACCCACCGCCGCCAATGCGGCCCGCCATTCGGCAAAGGTGTCGACACCCAGGGTCGCCACGCACAAAAACCCACCGGGCCGCAGCAGACTACGCCACCGCGCCAGGGCCCCCCCTGCATCGGGAAACCATTGCAGGGCCAGGGTGGAACAGATCAGGTCGAACGGGCCGCTGGTGGCCAGACCTTCCCCGTCCATGGCGGCGACCGACAGGCGGGTGTCGGCGGACAGGCGGCCCCGGCAGGCAGCCACCATGCCGGGCGCGATATCGGTGGCCAGCCAGCGCCCGACACCGGGCAGGCGGGGCAGCGCCGCCGCCGTCAGCAGGCCGGTGCCGCAGCCGATTTCCAGCACCCGTGCCCCGACCGGCAGATCAAAGGCCGCCAACCTGTCAGCCATGGCGGCGGCGATACGGGCCTGCACCCGCGCCGACGCGTCATAGCGCGTGGCGGCAGCGGCGAACCGGCGGGCCACGGCACGCTTGTCCGCGTCATTCAGCATCGTGCCACCAGGGACAGGATGTGATCGGCGCACAGGTCGGGATGCGTCACGGGCAGGGCGTGGCCGGCACTCGGCACCATCACCGGGTCGGGGAAGCTGCCCCGCGATTGTTCGGGCGGCACGATCAGATCATCGCCGCCGCACAGTGCCGTATGGGGAACGGACAGGGCCGCAAAGGCTGCCCGCGCATCGATGCTGCCCAGCAGGTCCAGGCCCGCCGCCAGCGTATCGGTATCGGGCAGGCCATCCGGCAGGGGCAGGCCGGCGCGGGCGTGGAAATCAGCCAGTACCGCAGATGGATCGGCCAGCAGCCGGCGGCGCATCTGCATCAGGATACGCGGATGGGTGCCGGCGGGAAAGTCGGGGGCACTGGTGAACCGGGTGAAACCGTTGATCGCGACGAAACCGGACAAGGCCGGGCCATGGGCCAGCAGCCAAGCGGCACCCAGGGAATGGCCGATTGCGATGAGGGGGCGTGCAGCCCCCGCCGACGGCACGTCTGTCACCATATCCCCCGCCTCCACGCCCCGCGCTGTCAGGGCGGCGCGCACAGGGTCCCACAGGCGGGGCGTGCCGGCCCAGCCATGCACGAACAGGAACAGGGGACGTGTCATCAGGGCAAACCCAGGCCCGGCGGCGGCAAGCAGGACAGGACGGTCAGCAACTGGCCCGCCGTATGATCATCCAGCGCCGCCGACAGCGACAGGCGCAGGCGAGACGTGCCCGCGGGGACCGTCGGCGGGCGGATGGCGACGGCCAGGAAGCCCGCCATCTCCACTATCTGCTGCAGGCCCAATGCCGCCTGTTCGGTGCCGGCGATCACGGGGATGATCTGCGTGCTGCTGGCCCCGGTATCATAGCCGACACCCTGCACCGCCATGCGCACCGCGTCCGCCATGCTGGCCAGCCGCATGCGTTCCATGTCCAGTGACGGGATGACATCCAGGGCGGCATCGAGCGCCCCCAGCACTGCCGGCGGCGGGGCCGTGGTGTAAAGGAACCCGGCGCAGCGGTTGATCAGATAATCGATCAGCAAACGTGAGCCGGCGACATAGGCGCCAAAGCCGCCGAACGCCTTTCCCAAGGTGCCCATGGTCACGGCGATGCGGCCCGGCAACTCCGCCGCCAGTCCCCGCCCCTCCGGCCCCAGCACGCCGATGGCATGCGCCTCGTCCAGATAGATGGGCGCGCCGTACCGGTCGGCCAGATCGGCGATGGCAGCAAGGTCGGCGCGGTCGCCATCCATGCTGAACACGGACTCGGTCACCACCATGCGGGGACCGGATGCTTCCTTCAGCAGATCTTCCAGATGGTTCAGATCATTATGCCGGAAGCGCTTGGCCTTCACGCCATTGGCAAAGGCGCCGTTCAGGATGCTGGCATGGGATAGCCGATCGACCAGCAACTCCGTTTCGGTGCCCAACAGTTCGGCCAGGGCCGGCAGTAAGGTGGCATTGGCCTGGAATCCCGTGCCAAACAACAGGGCGGCTTCGGTGCCCAGAAAAGCCGCCAGCTTTTCCTCCACCTCGCGGTGGGCGGTCAGGGTGCCGCAGACCAAGCGCGAGGCGCCGCTGCCGGCCCCGAAACGGGCCACATATTCGGCGGCGCGGTCGATGATGCCGGGGTCCTGGGCCAGACCCAGATAATCGTTGGATGCCACATCGACCAGCACATTGCCGTCGGGCAGGCGCAGGCGGATGCCATCGCGGTCATAGGCGCGCAAGGTGCGGCGGCGGCCCGTCATCTCCAGCGCGTCCAGCGCCTGGGCCGCCAGCATGTCCAGCCAGCCGGCAGCACCGCTCATGGGTGACCCCGTTCCAGAACACGGGTGATCGCCCCCGTCAGACGCATCACATCCTCCTCCGTCGCCGTGAAGGCCGGCGTGAGATAGAGAATATCGCGGAACGGTCTGATCCACACCCCCTCAGCCACCAAAAGTCGCTTCAAACCACGTAAATCGCCAATTCTATCCATTTGCACCACGCCAATGGCGCCCAGGGTTCGGACATCAACGACGCCGGGCAGGCCCCGGCATGGCTCCAGACCCGTTTTCAGCCAGCCATTGATCGCCGCCACCTGCGCCATACGGGGGTGTGAGTCGAACAGATCGAGCGAGGCATTGGCCACTGCGCAGGCCAGGGCATTGCCCATATAGGTCGGCCCATGCATCAGGGCCGCCATGGGATCATCCGACCAGAAGGCATCGAACACGCGGGCGCGGGCGATCGTGGCCGACAGAGGCAGGGTGCCGCCCGTCAGCGCCTTGGACAGGGTGATGATATCGGGCACGATATTGGCCGCCTGACAGGCGAACATCGTGCCCGTGCGCCCGAAGCCGGTAAAAATCTCATCAAAGATCAGCAGCAGGCCGTAACGGTCGGCCAGATCGCGCAAGGTGCGCAGGATTGCGGCGTCATGGAACACCATGCCGCCCGCCCCCTGCACCAGCGGTTCCACCAGGATGGCGGCAATCTGCCCCGCGTGCCGGTCCAGGAACGTCTCTAGTGCCGCAAGGCTTTCCCCGTCTCGCGGCAGCGGCTGCACGAAATGCTCCGGCAGCAGCCCGGTGAACAGGGAATGCATCCCCTCTTCCGGGTCGCAGACGGCCATGGTGGCGATGGTGTCGCCGTGATAGCCACCGGTGAAGGACAGGATTTTCGACCGTCCCCGCTCGCCTTTGTTCAGCCAGTACTGGATCGCCATCTTCATGGCGACCTCCACTGCGACCGACCCGCTTTCCGCGAAGAACACCCGTTCCAGATCGCCGGGTAGCAGCGTGGCCAGCCGCGTAGCGAGCGTCAGCGCCGGTTCATGGGACAGGCCGCCGAACATCACATGCGGCATGCGCGCGGCCTGATCCTCCAGCGCTGCGCGCAGATGCGGGTGGTTATAGCCGTGGCAAGCCGTCCACCAACTGGCGATGCCGTCGATCAGCACGTGCCCGTCGGCCAGATGGATGCGCGTGCCGTCGGTCGCCACCACGGGCAGCGGCGGATCGGCATGTTTCATCTGGCTGTAGGGCAGCCAGATATGCCGCATGCCTTCGTTCAGCCAGCCGGGGCTGCCCGTCATTCGCAGGCGTCCGCTTCCACCTCGACCTGCATTGACCGCAGGCCCAGCTTCTGGAACAGCTTCATGTCGCGCTGCTGCGCCGGGTTCGGCGTGGTCAGCAGGCGTTCACCGTAGAAGATGGAATTGGCGCCGGCGGCAAAGCACAGAGCCTGCATCTCATCGCTCATGTCCTCACGCCCCGCCGACAGGCGAACGACGCTGGCCGGCATGGTGATGCGGGCAACGGCAATGGTGCGGACAAATTCGATGGGATCGACCTGATCGGCCTGCTCCAGCGGCGTGCCCTCTACCTTCACCAGCAGGTTGATCGGCACGCTGTCCGGATGCTGCGGCAGGGTGGCCAGCGTACGGATCAGGCTGGCGCGGTCCTCCCGCCCC
>JAEMSB010000335.1 GCA_016463045.1 Niveispirillum sp. | reverse complement strand
GCAGAAGAAGCTGTATCTGGAAAAGCTGATCAGCGGCGAATGGACCGGCACCATGAACCTGACGGAGCCGCAGGCCGGTTCCGATGTCGGTGCCGTGCGGACTAAGGCCGTGCCGAATGAGGACGGGACGTGGCTGATCACCGGTCAGAAGATCTTCATCACCTATGGTGAGCATGATTTCACCGACAATATCATCCATCTGGTCCTGGCCCGTACCCCCACAGCCCCGGCGGGCGTGAAGGGCATCAGCCTGTTTGTCGTGCCGAAATTCATGGTGAACGAGGATGGCAGCCTGGGCGCGCGCAACGACCTGCGCTGCGCCGGGCTGGAGCACAAGATGGGCATCCATGCCAGCCCGACCGCCGTCATGGCCTATGGCGATAATGGCGGCGCTGTCGGCTTCCTGGTCGGTGAGGAAAATCGCGGCATCGAGTACATGTTCACCATGATGAACAATGCCCGCCTGGGCGTTGGCCTGCAGGGCATGGCGATTGCCGAACGCGCCTATCAGCAGGCGGTTGACTATGCCAAGGGCCGTGTGCAGAGCCGCGCCTTGACCGGCAAGGACCCTGCCCCCGTCGCCATCATCAAGCATCCCGATGTGCGCCGCATGCTGATGTGCATGAAGTCGCAGATCGAGGCGGCCCGCGCGCTCGTCTACCTGACGGCGTCGGCGCTGGACAACGCCCATCGCAACCCGGATGCCGAGGCCGCGAAGGCCGCCAACGCCCTGAACGACCTGCTGACGCCCATCACCAAGGCCTGGTGCACCGACCTGGGCGTGGAACTGACCAGCCTGGGCGTGCAGATCCATGGCGGCATGGGCTTCATCGAGGAAACCGGTGCGGCCCAGCATTACCGCGACGCCCGTATCGCCCCCATCTATGAGGGCACGAACGGCATTCAGGCCAACGACTTGGCCTTCCGCAAGGTGCTGCGCGATGGTGGTCAGGCGGCATTTGCCCTGATCGCCGAAATGCGCGCCACGGCCGCCGCCATCGCCGCCCAGCCGGGCGACGACATGGCAACCATGGGTGCCAACCTGACCGACGCCATCGACGCCGTGGAAACGGCGACCAAGTGGGTGGTGGAAACGGGCAAGGCCGACATGACCGCCGTCGCATCGGGTGCTGTCAGCTATCTGCGCATGTTCGGCGTCACCATCGGCGGCTACCTGACAGCCAAGGCCATGATGGCGGCCAATGGCCTGATGCGCGAACCGGGTGCCGATGCCAAGTTCCTGGATGCAAAGATCATCACGGGCCGTTTCTATGCGGACCAGATCCTGCCCCAGGCGCGCGGCCTGTTGACCGTTGTGACCCAGGGTCATCGCGCCGTCATGGGCCTGTCGGAAGACCAGTTCTGATGATGTGCCGCGTGGGTGGCACGGGGTTGCCACCCACGCATTCCGACGAAGGGCATAGGCCCAACGTTTGCGTGTCTAGGCTTTTGCGTCAAATGGACTTAAAGGGGGTCCCGGTTCCACAGTGCCTTATCGATTAAGGGCTGGAGGAAACCCCGATGACCGAGACGCCGACGGATGAACTGCGCCTGCTGGCCGCCAAGATTGCGACCGCTTACATACAGGCCAACCCGCAGGCGCCGGATCAGCTTACAAGCGTGATCCGACTGGCGTACCAGGGCCTGCAACGCTGCATCGCCCCACCCCCGCCCGCCGCACCGGAGCCCAAGAAGCGTCGCCGCCGGGGCCGGCCATCGGCCGCCTGAACGCCTATCGGCCTCAAGCGCGGCCTTCCGCGACCATCTCACCATCCATCAGGCGGCGCAGGGTGCCCCTTGCCCGCGACAGGCGGGACTTCACGGTCCCGACCGAGACATTGGCATTCAGCGCCGCCTGTTCATAGCTGACCCCGCGCAGTGCCACCATCACGACCATGTCGCGCTGGTCGGACGGCAACCGTGCCATAGCGCGGCGCAGGTCGCGGACCTGCATCCGGCCCATCTGCCGGGCGGGCGTGCCCCCCAGTTCAGCACCGTCACAATCATCCAGGGCCACATGCTGCCGGTTCCGGCGCAGGCCGTTGATATGCAGATTGCGCAGCATCGTGGACAGCCAGGCCCGCAGGTTCGTGCCCTCTTCCCACAAATGCAGGCGCGTCAGGGCGCGTTCCATGCACTCCTGGGCCAAATCGTCGGCCAGTGTACCATTGCGGCACAATCCCAACGCATAGCGGCGCAGATATTCACGCTCGGCTGCCACCTGTGCCGCAAGGTCGGGGCGGGCAGAGGCAGTGGTGATATTGTACTGGCTGCTGGCCATGTTCATCTCCATCGTCCAAAGCGGGAACCAATGTCTGCTGCGCCAAATGTCGAATATCGAAATATATTCGATTTTTTTATTGGCGAGGACAAAGTGAGGGGAAGTTTGTTGATCTGAATTGTCCCCTTCGTGATTTAAGTAATTTTTACCCAGACCGTGTCACGATTGTGGCAGCGGCGGTCTAAGCTGCGATCTCTTTAGTCAGAGCCGGTTGGATATAGTCCATCCGCTACAGAAATGACGCCCGGTTGGAAAAACGGTGCGGATACGCTATATCCACCGGACAGGTGGAACATGGCTGCATCGACCGGCCGGCCAGTGCCTAACCCTCCGGTTGGCTGGCGGTTTGGTTGGTTAAGGCTTAGTGTTCGCGTCTGAAACGGTAATGGCCGGTGACAGCCGTCATCGCCGCTGCCACGTGCCCTGCCAAGGACCCGTCATGTTGACGCCCACCCACGAGCCGTCCAAGTCCCCTACCCCGCTGCGGCCCTTGAACGAGGCCACGGTGCTGTCCGTCGTTCTGCCCATGCATAATGAGGGGGAGAATATCGACGCGCTGTTTGCCCGGCTTGCGCCCGTGATGGAACGGCTGGGCGTGCCGTATGAGGTGGTGTGCGTGGATGACGGCTCCCGCGATGACACCTGGGTCCGGTTGCAGGCTGCACACGCCGCCAATCCGCGTATCCGTCTGGTCCGATTCAGCCGCAATTTCGGCAAGGAAATGGCCATGACGGCCGGCCTTCGCCATGCGTCGGGCCGGGCCGTCGTTCTGATGGACAGCGACCTGCAGCACCCGCCCGAAGTCATCGAAGAGTTCTATGCCCATTGGCAGGCCGGTGCGCAGGTGGTCTATGGCGTCCGCCGCTCGCGCGATACCGATCCGCCGCTGCGCCGTTTCCTGACCCGCCGTTTCTACCGCATGCTGGATGGCATGTCGGAAGTGCCCCTGCCCCGCGATGCTGGCGACTTCCGCCTGATGGACCGCGCCGTGGTCGATGCGCTGAACCAGATGGGCGAGCGCACGCGCTTCATGAAGGGGCTTTACTCCTGGGTCGGTTTCCGGCAGGTAGCGGTTCCGTTCGAAACGGCGCCGCGCCACGCGGGCACCACCACCTTCAGCACCTGGAAGCTGTTCCGTTTCGCCATGGATGGCATTGTTTCCTTCTCCACCCTGCCCCTGCGCATCTGGTCATGGCTGGGGTTGGCGGTGGCGGCCATCGCGGTGCTGTATGGCGCCGTCATCCTGCTGAAGACCATGATCTTCGGGATCGATGTTCCGGGCTATGCCTCCTTGATGGTGGCGACCCTGTTCATTGGCGGGGTTCAGTTGATCTGCCTGGGCGTGCTGGGCGATTATCTGGGCCGGGTCTTCACCGAAGTGAAGGGACGGCCACTCTATCTTGTGTCGGACAGCGTCGGCTTTGCGACCGGTGCGGCGACGGAGACCGCCGATCACCGCCATCCGGCGGCGGCCCTACCCGACCGGCGCAGCGGCGCGAACTGACCCGTGATGGGCCCATCCGGCGTAAGGGACGAAGGCCCTTCCAATTTCTGGGATATTGTGGCGCAGCTCACCTTAGCTGGCGCCTTGCTGTTCGTTGCCTCCACCTTCAAGCAATATGGCATCACCTGGGATGAGCCGCTGCACCTGGAGAACGGGCGCCGCGCGCTGGACTGGTACCTGTCGCTCGGGGAAGACCAGCGGGTCCTGGGGTTCCAGAACCTTTATCTCTACGGCGCCCTGTATGACACGGTGACGGCGGTTGCCGGTATCCTGCTGCCGTTTGATGCGTATGAGACGCGTCGGCTGGTCGGTGGGCTGGTGGGTGTCGCGGGGCTGGCGGCAGTTCGGGCGCAGGCACGGACGCTGGCGGGGCCACGCGCGGGCGCACTTGCCGTTCTGCTTTTGGCGCTGACACCGGAATGGATGGGGCAATCCTTTGCCAATCCCAAGGACGTGCCCTTTGCCACCGCCGCCGCCTGGATGGGCCTTTACCAGATCCGCCTGATCCGCGACCTGCCGAGGCAACAGATGGCCACGCTGCTCGCCTATGGCATCGCGTTCGGGGCCGCGCTGGGCATCCGTGTGGGCGGGGTCGTGTTGATCGGGCCGTTGGGCATCGCCTGCCTGTACTGGCTGTTTCTGCGCCTGCGGGAACGGCCCCTGGGTACGGCCCTGTGGGAAGGGGTGACGGCGGCGGCGCGGCTGCTGCCGGCCTTTGCACTGGCCTGGATGATCATGCTGGTCTTCTGGCCCTGGGCGCAGCTGGACCCGGTATCGCGCCCGCTGGAGGCCTTGGCCGGCTTTTCGCACTTTCCCTTGGAGTTCAGCTTTCCGTTCGCGGGCCGGACGCTGGTGACGACCGACCTGCCCTGGTGGTACGTGCCGGTGGCCTTTGGTGTGAAGCTGCCGGAGGTCACCTTGTTGGGCCTTGGCGTTGCGGCTGTCATTGGTGTGCGTGCCCTGCGCCGGCCCCTGACCCTGTTGCCCGAACGGGTCGGGCTGGCGGCGGCGATCCTTTTGCCTCCGCTGATCGTGATCGTTACGGGTGCCGTGCTTTATGACGGTATCCGGCATCTCTTGTTCCTGCTGCCGCCCCTGTCGGTGGCGGCTTCCATCGGGCTGGACCGGCTGGCCAGTCAGTTGTCAGCACCAATGGTTACCGCGCGCCTGCCCCTGGCCAGCCGCATCGCGGGTGGAATGCTGGTTCTGTGGGCGGGGTGGCAGATGCTGACCGTTGCCCGCCTGCACCCGTATGAGGCCATCTGGTACAATGCCCTGGCCGGTGGGGTGCGCGGGGCCGAGGGCCGGTTTGAACTGGATTACTGGGGCAGCCCCCTGTCAGAAGCCGCAGACCGGCTTCGCAACCTGATTGTGGGACAGGAGGGCGGCGGCGCCGTCGCCCATCCCTACCGTATCCGCATCTGCGGCCCGCATGACAGCGCCCTGCATTACCTGCCCCCCACCTGGAAGGCGCCCAAGGACGGCCACGGGGAGGCCGATTTCTATATCGCCTTTACGCGCGGCCAATGCGGCCCGGTTCCGGCGGGGCGGGAGTTGCTGCGGGTGGAACGGATGGGGGTTGTCCTGGCCAATGTCCTGGACCTGCGGGAAAAGCCGTAGGCCGGGGCGACGATGATCCCGGCAGGATGAGAGGGTGCAGTTCCGCACCCCAGCCTGTAGAATGATCGGCATCCTCCACCGCGATCCGTTCCGACATGCCCCACGCCCCCTCCTGGTACGCCGCCACGGCCCACCAC
>JAEMSB010000334.1 GCA_016463045.1 Niveispirillum sp. | reverse complement strand
TCTCCGCCCCCGTGCGCGACAGGAGGTCGCGCAGTTCCCGCCGGTCGGTCAGGCCCTTGCGCCCCGATACCACCCCATCGACCACGGGATGATGCACCATCAGCACCCGGAACAGCCCGCGCCGCCCGGTATCGGCCAGCGTATCGCCCAGCCGTTCCAACTGCTCCCGCCCCAAGCACCCTTGCGCCAGCAGCGGTTTGGTCGGTACGCCGGAATTGGCCCCGATAAAGGCAACGGACCCACGCAGCCGCAGATAGGGGAAAGCCACCTCCCCCTGCCCATCACCCATCATGTAATCCGCCCACAGGCCCAGACCGTCGGCGAAGGGCACATGCACCATGGCGTCATGGTTGCCGGGGACATAGGACACATCGTGGCCCGCACCCAGGCTGCGCAGCCAAACGGCCCCGCGCTGGAACTCCCCGGCCAGGGAGATATTGGCGATGTCGCCCGTCACGGCCCAATGGTCCACGCCCTGCGCCCGGATATCGGCCACGATGGCGGACAGCATGGCGGGCGTATGGGCATGGCGGCGCTTTCGCTGCCACGACTGATAGGACAATGTGCGCTTGGACAGCCATTCCAGCCCCTGCGGGCGGTCAGGTTCCAGCGGCAGATGCGGATCGGACAAATGGGCGAAGCGGAAGGGCTGCATGAAAGCCAAGCTACAATGCCTTACAGGCGATAGGCAAAGCCCGCGTCAGGGAGTATGTAGACCATCAACAATCCAACCTGATCATGGTTCACGCCTTGTCCGCCGACAATCACGCCGCTGAAACCACCCCGCCCATGGCCGCCACCATCGGCGACAATCCTGTTCGCCTGTGGGGCATGAGTTCCGCCGAACGCCTGCGCCGCCAATGCGTGCGTAATGGCGTGACGGCGGTCCGGGCCTGGGACGGGCTGGACCAGGGCCGGTCACAGCTGCTGCTGCGCACCGACTGGGTGTTTGACGAGGTGCTGGTGCGTGATCTGGCCAAGCGGCCGGGCACCATCCTGGTGGACAGCCGCAATCAGGAGCCTGTGGCGGCGCATGTGTCCGCCGAGGATGCCGCCGAAGTCGCGGAGATGCTGAACAGCAGCCGAATCGTGCCGGCGGACCTGTCGGCGCGCCTGCGTGTGCTGATGCCGGATGACCTGTCCTCCTCCTACAATCACGCGCTGCGCAAGCGGGAGACGCCGTTCCTGCTGCGCCTGACGCCCGAAGCCCTGCCCAAGATCGAACAGCGCATGTTCGCGGGCAGCTATAAGGGCGTCACTGACGTCATCACCAAATATGTCTGGCCGCTGCCGGCACGGCACGTGACGAAGCTGTGTGCCATGCTGGGCATGACGCCCAACATGGTGACGGGCATTGGCGCGGTCCTGATGCTGCTAGCCCTGTGGCTGTTTGCAGAGGGGCATTACCTGCCCGGCCTTGCCGCCGGCTGGGTCATGACATTCCTGGACACGGTCGATGGCAAGCTGGCGCGCGTGACGCTGACCAGCAGCAAATGGGGCAATATTTTTGACCATGGCATCGATCTGGTCCACCCGCCCTTCTGGTGGTGGGCCTGGGTCGCGGGCTTGTCGGCGGCGGGCTTCACCATGCCGGGCGGGGAGATCTTCGCCCTGATCGTGATCTGGGCCGGGTACGTGTCGCAGCGTTTGCAGGAAGGCTATTTCATCAAGCGTTTCAAGATCGATATGCACACCTGGCGCCCTTTCGACAGCTTCTTCCGGCTGATCACGGCGCGGCGCAACCCCAATCTGGTGATCCTGACGCTGGCCACCCTGCTGGGCCGCCCGGATATCGGCATGGCACTCGTGGTCTTCTGGATCGCCGCCTGCTTCGGCGTGCATATGGCGCAGATCGTCCAGGCGGAACAGGCGTCCAAGAAGGGACCCATCACCTCCTACCTGTCCGCCTGATCCATCATGGCGCGTCCGGGTCTTATCCGTAATCCGTTCAGCCACCGGAACAAGGCGGGGGCCGGTGATCTGCCGGCGGACGCCGCACGCCTGTTCGGCAGCCATGTGGCGTCGCCGGACACCCCGGAAAAGCTGGTGCAGGCCCTGCGCGGCTTTGCCAATGGCGGGGTGGATATCATTACGGTGGATGGTGGTGACGGGACCGTGCGGGAGGTGCTGACCGCCCTTCCCCATGCCTATGGCAATGCAGCGCCAGCGCTGGCGATCCTGGCGGCGGGAAAGACCAACCTGATCGCCGCCGATGTCGGCACCCATGGCTATGGCCCCCGCGGGCTGGCCGGAATGGTGCGGGCAGCGCATGAGGGGACGCTGGGCACCCGCACCACGCAGCGGCCCATCCTGTCATTGCACTGGCCCGACGGGGAACATGGGCCGGTGCGCGGCATGTTCATGGGGGCCGGTGCCTTCACGCGCGGCACCGACCTTGCCAATGCCGCCATCCACAAGGCCGGCTTCACGCAGGAGATCGCCGTCGTCCTGACCATGGCCGGTGTCCTGGGCCGGGCGCTGATCGGCAATGACAGCCATGGTTGGCTGGCGGGTGAGCCGTTCACGGCAACGGTCGATGACAGCACGCCCCTGGACGGCAACCGCTTCCTGTTCCTGGCAACGACGCTGGACAAGCTGATCATGGGGCTATGGCCCTTCTGGGACTATGGCAGCCGTCCCCTGCGCTATCTGGATGTGGGGGCCAGTCCGCCCGGCCTGCTGGCTGCCCTGCCCCGCCTGATGACCGGGCGGCCCAGCGCCGGCATGCGCAATGCGGGTGCCTATCGGTCGGGCGGGGCGGAACGGATCGAACTGCACCTGACCCGCCCCCTGATCATGGATGGGGAGACGTATCCCGCCGGTCGTGTCATCCTGTCGGCCCATGACAGCATCACCTTTGTTCAGCCGTGACCGACCCGCTTTCCACCCTGATTGACCAGGAATGGGACCTGCCCCTGCCCGCACCCGCCGCCGCCCTGGTGGCGGCGCTGGTGGCGCATGGCGGGGACAATGTCGCTTCGGTGCTGTTCTACGGCTCCAACCTGCGCACGGGCGATGTCGAGGGGCTGCTGGATTTCTATGTGCTGGTCGATAGTCTGACGGGCTGGCGCGACAGCCGCCCTTTGGCCGCCGCCACCCGCCTGCTGCCGCCCAGCGTGGAATATTGGGAGGTGCCGTGGCAGGGCCACACCTTGCGGGCCAAGGTGGCCGTGATGGGCATTGACCAGTTCGTGCGCAGCACCCGTTTTGACGGCCTGGACACCACCATCTGGGCGCGGTTCACCCAGCCGGTGATGCTGGCCCATGCCCGCGATGCAGCCGCCCGCCGGCAGGTTCGTACCGCCGTGGCCCAGGCGGTCACGACCGCCACCCGCTGGGCCGCCTTGCTGGGTCCCGTCGAGGGTACGCCACGCGATTACTGGGAGGCGCTGTTCAAGGCCACCTACAGCGCCGAACTGCGCGTGGAGAAGGCGTCACGGGGCGTCAGCATCGTGGACCATGCCGCCGACCGCTACACGGCCCTGCTGCCCCCCGCCTGGGCATCGGCACGGGTCCCGTTTGAGGAACGACCCGATGGTCGCCTGCACCCGCTTCTGTCCCCGACTGAACGGGCAAGGGCGGCCAGTGCCTGGGACTGGCGCGGACGGTTCGGCAAGGTGCTGAACATTGCCCGGCTGGTGAAGGCCGCCTTCACCTTCACCGGTGGGGTCGATTACCTGCTGTGGAAGCTGCACCGTCATTCCGGCGTGCGCCTGGAACTGACGCCATGGCAGCGGCGCCACCCCATCCTGTCGGCCCCTGGCATCCTGTGGAAGCTGAAGCGGATGGGGGTCATCCGCTGATGGGGCGGGCAGCGAACCCCACGCTCGCCCATTACAGCGCGCATGCCGCGCACTATGCCAATCACCTGGCCGATCATGACAGCGCCGGTGCAAGGCAGCGGTTCCTGACAACCATCGATAAACAAGCGCCCGCCATTCTGGACCTGGGGTGCGGCGCCGGGCGGGACCTTGCCGGCTTCCGGGATGCCGGCGCCCTGGCAACCGGGGCTGACGGCAGCCCCGCCCTGGCCGCCATCGCCACCCGGCAGACGGGGTGCACGGTGCATGTGCTGGACCTGCTGTCTTCCAATTCCGCACCGTGGGACGACCATTCGTTTGACGGAATATGGGCCCATCATCTGTTCTTCCACCTGCCGGACATCACCCTTCCGCATGTTCTGTACCGGGTGGGGAACTGGCTGCGATCCGGCGGTGTTTTCTATGCCTGCGACCCTACCGGCAATGGCATGGAAGGCATGGCCGCCGATGGCCGCTATCTTGCCTTTCGCCGCCCACAAAGCTGGAAAGCCGCGGCGAAGCGGGCCGGGTTCACCCTGCTGGCCGATTGGCGCCGGCCCGAAGGATTACCCCGTCACCGGCAGGAATGGCTGGCCACTTTGTGGCGCCGGCTTTGACCTGACCAGATTTTTCCCGCACAAAGGCCGCCCACGCCGCCCTTCGGAAGGACACCGATGATCGAAGACATCCTGCTTTTCATCGCTGTCGGCTTTGCCGCCCAGATGGTGGACGGGGCCATCGGCATGGCCTATGGCGTGACGGCCAGCAGCGTCATGATGTCAATGGGCGTGCCCCCGGCCACGGCCAGCGCCAGCGTGCATGTGGCGGAAATGTTCACGACCGGCGCCTCCGGCTTTGCCCATTGGCGGCGCAAGAATGTGCGCCTCGATCTTGTCTGGCGGCTGGCACTTCCCGGCATGCTGGGCGGCGCGCTGGGTGCCTATGTGCTGTCGGGGATCGATGGCGATGTCATCCGGCCCGTGGTGGCCGTCTATCTTCTGGCCATGGGTGGCCTGATCCTTTGGAAGGCGCTGCACCCGCCCCCGCCGCATCAGCTATCAACGCGCAAGGTCGCGGGCCTGGGGCTTGGCGGCGGCTTTCTGGATGCGATTGGCGGTGGCGGCTGGGGCCCGATGGTGGCCAGCACCCTGATCGGCGGCGGCACACAACCGCGTTACGCCATCGGCTCCACCAATCTGGCTGAATTCTTCGTCACAATGACGGTGTCCTTCACCTTCATCTTCACCATCGGGCTGGAGCTTTGGCCCGCCATCCTGGGCCTGATCATCGGTGGAGTCATCGCCGCACCCTTTGCGGCGATGGTGACGCAGAAATTGCCTGACAAGCCCATGATGATCCTCGTTGCCGTGGTCATCATGCTGCTCAGTCTGCGCAATCTGGTCGATGTGGTACAGAAATGGCTGGCCTGACGGCCAGCCATTTGGAGGCCGGCGACTGCCGGCCCGGCGCTCATGCGCTCGTAAGCCAAGGGCGCGGATGCGCCCACCCGGCGACTGAGGGAACAATGAATCTGGCCTGACGGCCAGCCATTGAACACTCACTCGTAGTCGGGAATATCCGGCATCTGTTCCACATCGGGCTTACCATCGCGAATCCAGCCGTCGCGCCGCTGACGGTAGAGCGAGCGCATGGAGGCGTAATAGTCGAAGCTGTTGCGCTTCACATCGTCCAGCGCCTCGATATATTCGGCCCGCGTATCCAGCGCCGTCAGGGTGCCACGGGTCAGGGT
>JAEMSB010000333.1 GCA_016463045.1 Niveispirillum sp. | reverse complement strand
AATGCTGGGGAATTTCTCCTTCGGTGACTATTTCAAGGCCGACGCGATTGAGCTGGCCTGGAACCTGATCACCAAGGAATTCGGCATCTCCCCGCACAAGCTGACGACCACCGTCTTCCACAATGACGATGAGGCGTTTGACCTGTGGAAGAAGATCGCGGGCCTGCCCGATGACCGCATCATCCGCATCCCGACGTCGGATAATTTCTGGATGATGGGCGACACCGGCCCCTGCGGCCCCTGCTCGGAAATCTTCTACGATCATGGCGACAAGATCGCCGGTGGCCCGCCGGGCAGCCCGGATCAGGATGGCGACCGCTTTATCGAGATCTGGAATCTCGTGTTCATGCAGTATGAACAGCTGCCGTCCAAGGATGGCGGGTATGAGCGTGTGCCCCTGCCCAAGCCCTCCATCGATACCGGTATGGGTATGGAGCGTCTGGCCGCCGTCATGCAGGGCGTTCACGATAACTATGATATCGACCTGTTCCAGGGCCTGCTGGAGGCTTCGGCGGAGGCGACAGGCGCGTCGTTGAAGGGGCCGCAGGCCACTTCCCACCGCGTCATCGCTGACCATCTGCGCTCCTGCTCCTTCCTGATCGCCGATGGCGTCATGCCCTCGAATGAAGGGCGTGGCTATGTTCTGCGCCGCATTATGCGTCGCGCGATGCGTCATGCCCATATGCTGGGCGCCAGGGATCCCGTGATGCACCGTCTGGTGCCGGCCCTGGTGCGGGAGATGGGCGGCCATTATGCTGAACTGGTCCGCGCCCAGGCCCTGATCACCGAAACGCTGCGCCTGGAAGAAACCCGCTTCAAGCAGACGCTGGACCGTGGTCTGAAGCTGTTGGACGAGGCGGAAGCACCGCTGGCCGAAGGTCAGGCGCTGCCCGGCAATGTCGCCTTCACGCTCTATGACACCTACGGCTTCCCGCTGGACCTGACCCAGGACGTGCTGCGTACCCGCAACCGTCCGGTGGATGTGGATGGCTTCAACGCCGCCATGGAAGAACAGCGTAAGAAGGCGCGCGCCGCCTGGGCCGGTTCGGGCGAGGCCGCGACAGAGCGTGTCTGGTTCGAACTGAAGGACGAGGTCGGGGCGACCGAGTTCCTGGGTTACGACACCGAGGCCGCCGAAGGCGCGGTAACAGCCATCCTGGACAAGGAAGGCAACCGCGTCACCAGCGCGGCGGAAGGTTCCGAAGTGCTGGTCGTCGTCAACCAGACCCCGTTTTATGGCGAAAGCGGCGGTCAGGTCGGTGACGCTGGCATCATGATTTCCGCCAAGGGTGCGGAAGTCACTGTCCGCGATGTGCAGAAGAAGCTGGGCGCGGTCTTCGCCCATGTCGGCACGGTGACCAAGGGCTCTCTGGCCGTCGGCGATGCGGTCGAACTGAAGGTCGATGGCAGCCGCCGGGGCGCCATCCGCGCCAATCACAGTGCCACCCACCTGCTGCATGAGGCGCTGCGCCGCCGTCTGGGTGACCATGTCACGCAGAAGGGTTCGCTGGTCTCCGCCGACCGTCTGCGTTTCGACATTTCCCAGCCCACGCCTTTGGCCGCCAATGACGTGGCCGATGTCGAAGCGGCGGTGAATGCCCGCATCCGTGGCAATAGCGAGGTTACCACCCGCCTGATGACCCCCGACGCCGCCATTGCCGTCGGCGCCATGGCCCTGTTCGGCGAAAAGTATGGCGAGGAGGTGCGCGTTGTTTCCATGGGCGGCGTGGACGAGGCCGGTAACAAGGAATTCTCCGTCGAACTGTGCGGCGGCACCCATGTCCGCCGCACCGGCGATATCGGCCTGTTCAAGATCGTGTCCGAAGGTGCCGTTGCCGCCGGCATCCGCCGTATCGAGGCGCTGACCGGTGCCGGTGCGCTGGCCTATCTGGAACAGCAGGAAGGCCGTCTGCTGGACACTGCCCAGGCGTTGAAGGTGCCGGCGGGCGAAGTGGTGGCCAAGGTCACCAGCCTGCTGGACGAACGCCGCAAGATGGAAAAGGAACTGGCCGATCTGCGCCGTCAGGTGGCGCTTGGCGGCGGTGGTTCCGGCGGGGCGTCGGAAGTGAAGCAGATCAACGGTCTGGGCTTCATTGGCCGCGTCGTTGCCGACCTGCCGGCCAAGGATTTGAAGCCGTTCGCTGATGAGTTGAAGAAGCAGGTGGGTACCGGCGTCGTCGTCGCCATCGCGGTGGCCGACGGCAAGGCATCGGTCGTGGTCGGCGTCACCGAGGATGCGGTGGCCAAGGTCAGCGCCGTGGACCTCGTCCGCGTCGCAGCGACGGCGCTCGGCGGCAAGGGTGGCGGCGGTCGCCCCGACATGGCCCAGGCCGGTGGCCCCGATGGCGACAAGGCAGCGGATGCCATCGCGGCGGTGGAAGCGGCGCTGGGGGCTTGAGAACGAACCAAGGGCTGGGCCACAACCCAGCCCTTTCGTATCTATCTCCGTCCGATCCTTTGGCGTACACTTCGACCGAATTGCACACGGGTTTGAGAGGTGACCATGGACAGTCAGATGCCAACGCCTCAGGCGCTTATCGGTACATGGCGTCGGTTCGGGCCCCTTGGCCCTGTCTATGAAATCCTCTCAGCAGGTGACGGGCTGGCCGGTGGTGATCGCGCCATGCGTATTCGCGTCGTCGAAAGCGGCGAAGAGTTGGACTATTGCTTGTCTGAGATTCTGGAAGATCCGCGGGATCGCTGATGTTTGCGATTGCCTTTGATCTGGTGGTGGCAGAGACAGCGCAACGTCACCCGAAGGGCGTTTCCCAGGCATATTCCGATATCGGAGCCTGTCTGGCGCGCTATGGGTTCGACCGCGTCCAAGGCAGCCTCTACATCACATCGCGTGATGATCTCGCCAATCTCTTCGCCGCGATACAAGGGCTCAAGGCGCTGCCTTGGTTTCCCACCTGCGTTCGCGATATCAGGGCGTTTAAAGTGGACCATTGGTCGGATTTCACGGGCATTGTGAAATCGCCCTGACCTCACGCCCGCTCCACCTCTTCCAGCGCCCAGTCGAAGGCTGCTGCCTCTTCTTCCTCATCGCCGGGCAGCGTCACATCCTCGTCCAGCGTCTCCAGCGTGATGCGCAGGCGCTGGCCCGGTTGGATACCAAGCCGTTGGAAAATTTCGGGCATTTGTTCGGGGGTAACGTCGTTCAGAACCTGCCGCATGTTCAGGACCTCCGCGTGACGATGTTTTCAGGGTAGCCATTCCGGGCCGTTCCGGCAATGATGCCGCGCTAACCCAATGGCCCGAGCGCAACAGAGACCATGACCCGTTTCCAAGGCACCCAGGATTACGTCGCCACCGATGACCTTCGCGTCGCCGTGAATGCCGCCATCACCTTGCAGCGTCCGCTGCTGGTGAAGGGCGAACCCGGCACCGGCAAGACGGTGCTGGCGCAGGAGGTGGCAAAGGCGCTGGGCCGACCGCTACTGTCCTGGCATGTCAAATCTACGACAAAGGCACAGCAGGGCCTGTACGAATATGATGCCGTCTCCCGCCTGCGCGACAGCCAGCTGGGCGACCCGCGCGTCAAGGACATCAAGAACTATATCCGCAAGGGTCCGCTCTGGAACGCGTTCGAGGCCGAGGACTCGCCCGTCCTGCTGATTGATGAGATCGACAAGGCCGATATCGAGTTCCCGAACGACCTTCTCCAGGAACTCGACCGTATGGAATTCTTCGTCTACGAGACGGGGGAGACCATCAAGGCGGCCAAGCGTCCCGTAGTTATCATTACGTCCAACAATGAGAAGGAGCTGCCCGACGCCTTCCTGCGCCGCTGCTTCTTCCACTATATCCGCTTTCCTGATGCCGACACGATGGCCCGTATCGTGGAGGTGCATTTCCCCGATCTGAAGGCTGAACTGCTGCGCGACGCCCTGACCCTGTTCTATGAGGTGCGCGACGTGCCGGGCCTGAAGAAGAAGCCCAGCACGTCGGAACTGCTGGACTGGATCCGCCTGTTGCTGGTGGAGGATGTGTCGCCGGAAACGCTGCGTCAGCGCGACCCGAAGAAACTGATCCCGCCGCTGCATGGCGCGCTGTTGAAGAACGAACAGGATGTCCACCTGTTCGAACGTCTGGCCTTCCTGGCGCGGCGGAATAACGGCTGAGGCTTTGGCGTTCGGGGAGGCTATATCTCCCCGAAACTCTGCACCAGCGATCCGACGATCAGGTACCAGCCATCGATCAGCACAAAGAAGATCAGTTTGAACGGCAGTGAGATCATCGCTGGTGGTAGCATCATCATGCCCATCGCCATCAGCACCGATGACACCACCATGTCGATCACCAGGAACGGCACAAAGACTAAAAACCCGATCTCAAAGCTGCGCTTCAGTTCCGACAGCATGAAGGCGGGGATCAGGACATGGATCGGCACATCTTCCGGCTTGGCCACGGGTGCCGTCTTCGACATATCCATGAACAGCTGAAGGTCACGTTCGCGCACATGCCGGGTCATAAAGGCGTGAAACGGCTCCACCGCCCGCTTGAAGGCCGTGATCTCGTCAATCTCTTCATTGATCAGCGGGCGCAGGCCCCGGTCGTAAGAGGCCTGAAGCGTCGGTGCCATGATGAAGAAGGTCAGGAACATGGCCAGGCTGACCAGCACCTGATTGGGCGGCACCTGCATGGTGCCCAGCGCCGACCGCAGGAAGCTGAGGACGATGGTGATGCGGACAAAGCAGGTCATCATGATCAGGATGCTGGGTGCCAGGGACAGCACCGTCAGCAGCATCACGAACTGGATGATCCGGCCCGTTCCGCTGGCCCCCTGGTCGCCTAAGTCCAATGACAGGCTTTGCGCCGCCGCCGGCCCCGCCGACAGCAGCATCAGACCCAGCAGCGGTAGCGCCAAGCGGCGGCAAAGCAATAGCATAGGCGCCATCATGGTGCGGACCCCGCCTGTTCCTGGCGGTCCAGCGCCGCCTTGAAATCCCCCGGCGGAATGATCCCCGTCTCCACCACCCGGTCCTCCCCGATGCCCAGCAGCAGCAGATGTTCCACCCCGTCGCGCCGCACCAGCACCAGCCGGCGGCGCGCGTCGAGCGCCATCACCTCCACCACGCTCAGCCTTTTATCACCTTTCCGGCGTACGGCCAGCCCGGCGGCGGGCCCATAACGGCGCAGCAGAACCGCGAAAACCGCGATCAGCGCCAGAACGGCACCCAGCGCCAGGATCAGCCGCAGGTAATTGGCCGCGTCCATTCACATATCCTTGCCGGTACGATAGGCCTGGGCGGCGCGCATGCGGGTGGCGTGCGTCTCCCGTCCCCCCAACTTGTCACCATGCACGCGCTCCAGCGTGCCCGCCACCTGATCCAGCGCGGCCATCACCTGTTCCAGTTTCGGCAGAAGTGACCGCGCCTGCGGTGGCGGCAGGGCCAGGATCGTGTCCAGGATGGGCTTCACCTCCCGCTCCAGACCATAGAGATCGACCATCTCTCCTTCGCCCAGGGTCTTGTCGCCCTGGGTCAGCAGCGACAGCAGGCTATCCAGCGTCTGACCGATATCGTCGGGAGCGGGCAGGGTGGGGATGGTGGGATTGTC
>JAEMSB010000013.1 GCA_016463045.1 Niveispirillum sp. | reverse complement strand
TCATCATACTGTGCCGGAAAGGGCTTGCCGTCGCCGGGCGACCACCAGGTGGCCCCCGCCGGCAGGGTGAAGGCCGCCAGCAGGGCCAGGACGGAAACGAAGGACCGCTTCATAAAGACACCTTCGCCTTAGAACCGGTAGGTCAGGCGGCCGCCATACTGACGACGCGCGCCATAGATGATGCCGCCATCAGCAGAGGAAGAGTTCTGAAGCTGGCTGGCAATGTAGGTTTCGTCAAACAGGTTCGTCACGAACAGTTCCAGGCGGACGGCATCCGTGGGATCGATGGACAGACGGGCATCAACCACATCGCGCGACGGCAGGGTGGTGACAAGGCTGGGGAACGGTGTCGCGTAGCTTTTGCCAACGTGGCTCCATTGCAGGCGCGGGGTGATGGCCGTTTCACCCGCCAGGATTTCATACTGGACCCCAGCATTAACGGTCCATTCCGGGGAGAAGGGCAGCGTGCTGCCCTTGGTCACCAGCTCATTGCGGTTGTCGACCGTGTTCTGCAGCGTCGTATTCTTTGCAAACTCGGCTTCCAGATAACCAAGACCGGCATTGAAGCCCAACGCGCCGAACCGCCCCTCCAACTCCAGCTCACCGCCCATCGACTGTCCTGCGGCGGCGTTCTGGGTCAGCGGAAGGCCGTTGGCCAGGCTGGCCAGCTGCATGTCCTTATAGTCGGAATAGAACACCGACCCGTTCAGGCGCAGGCGGCGGTCCAGCAAGGTGGTCTTCCAACCCGCCTCATAGACCAGATTGGTTTCCGGGCCGAAGGCCGGGCTGGAGGCCGGCAGATTGCCGCCGCCGGCCTTATACCCGCGCGAGAGGCTGGCATAGAGCATTGTGTCGTCGGTCGCGTGGTAGTTCGCGCCCAGCTTGCCCGTCAGCTTGGTGGAGCTGAGCTTGCTGATGCCAGTGCCGCCGGCGGAAACGATACGGTTATAGGTCTGGTCATCCCAGGAGTGTCGGGCACCAACGATCAGTTCCCACTGCTCCGTAGCGAAATAGTTCGCCTGACCGAAAACCGACTGCGACTTGTTCGTCACCTTCGAAATGATGGTGGAGGTGGAGGAGACGAAATTGACGGTGTTGTTATTGTCGCGCAGGACGGTGATGGGAATATCCTCATCCATGCGGAATGCACCGACCACCCAAGTCAGCGGGCCATCACCGGTGGAAAGAAGGTTCACCTCGTTGATCAGTGTTTCAATGGTGGTGTCGGTATAACCGACACGTCCGACATTGGATGCCGGCGGACGCGGGCGGGCCGTGGATGTGCGGTCGCCGTCGGTCTGGTCCGTCGTGCTGCCATCCTGCCAGGAGGTGAGAGCACGCAGATCGACGCTGTCCGACAAGGCGAGTTTCAGTTCCCCCGACAGCCGATAACCTTCCTGCTTCAGGTAGGAGATGGCGTCTTCCTGAATGACATAGGGATTGGTGCTGACCATATCGTTGCGGCGCTTGACGGCGTTATTGTCGCTGTCGCTGTTGAAATACTCACCGCGCAGGTTGATGCGAAGCGTCTCGGCATCGTTGCGTAGCGCGATGTTGAGGCGGGCACCCTCCAGATCGATATTGCCCGGATCGCTGGGGCTGGGCCCGATATTCTTGGAGAAACTGTCACGCTTGTCGCGGACAGCGGCAACGCGCACGGCGACATTGTCACCCATCCCGACATTCAAGGCACCGGTGGTGCGGTACCAGTCATAGGATGCGATGGTCTGATCGACGAAGCCCTTCACGACACCGAATTCCGGGTCCGGCGTGCGCACATAGATGGCGCCACCCGTGGAATTCTGGCCCGTCAGCGTGCCCTGCGGCCCACGCAGCACTTCCAGCGAGCCGATATCGTAGAAGGACTGGCTGATAAACTGTTCATGCGGAATCAGCTGCCCATCGATGTAATAGGCTACACCGGGGCTGGAGCTGGGCGCGGTCTGCGCGATACCGACGCCGCGGATATTCACATAGGTGGAACGGTTCACCTGATTGATGGCGATGGAGGGGGAGACCTGCTGGATATCGGCCAGATTGGCCACACCCTTGCGGACGATGTCCTCACCCGACAGGACAGTGGCGCTGATCGGCACGTCCTGCAGGCTCTGTGTCCGGCGTTCCGCCGTCACCACGATCTCTTCCAGAACAGGGGTGCTGTCGGCCTGGGCCAAAGCCGCCGGAACGATGGCACTACCGGTCAGCAAAAGGGTAAGCAGACGCACTGCCGGGCGCGATGCCAGCTTCTTCATGGGGCTTCTCCCTTGGGGTGGCCCGGACGCGCAAGGCGAAGCGGGCTCTTGATTCGTTGAATTACGCAACGATACGACAGCACAACATGTAATGCAATATAACAAATTATAAGCACAACGAATTTTCGACGCGCTCCGTCCAGGCAAAAAAAACCCGTGACGCGGGGCGCCACGGGCCATAACTCGTTACAGGGGATAATGGTTTATCCGTTATCTACATAACGGCCACGAATGGTCATCACCGCTGCTGACACGCCTGCGGCCAGTACGACAGGCACCATGGCCATGGCAACGCCTGCCGGCCCCCATCCCTGGCCCAGCAGATGACCCGCGACCAGTGGGCCGGCGATGGAACCCAAACGGCCAACCGCAATGGAGGCACCGGTGGCGAGACCACGGACGACGCCTGGATAGTACAGCGGGATGATCCCATAGAGTGAATATTGCGCGCCCAGCAGGAAAAAGCCCGCAAGCCCGGCCAGAACCAGCACCGGTACCAGATTCTCAGCCCCTGCCAGCCCGAACATGGCCAGCGCCAGGCACGGATAGGCCGCGATGATGGGAATGCGTGGCCCCAGCCGGTCAACCAGAAACCCGATCCCAAGGGCCCCGACAATACTGCCGGCATTGAAGGCAAAGGCAGCCCCTGCCCCACCGACACCGCCCAACCCCTTGGCCGCAACCAGCGATGGCAGCCAGTTCAGCAGCAGGTACAGAACCAGCAGCGTCATGCCAAAGGTGAACCAGGCCAGCAAGGTGATCAGCAACCGCCCCTCACCAAATAGGGCCTTAACAGCACCGGGGCGCTCCGCCAGGGAGGCATGAACCACCCGGCTGTCGGGCATCAGCTTCCACATGGCGGGCAGCAGCAACAGGGGCAACACGCCACCGGCCAGGAAGATGGAGTGCCAGCCATATTGTTCCAGCAGACCCGCCGCAAACAGCGCAGCCAGGGCGCCGCCCGCTGGCATACCGGAAAACATCAGGGTGATAGTACGGGTACGGCGTTCCGGTGGCGCGATTTCCAACGCCACGGCCACAAGGCTTGGCATCGCCGCCCCCATGCCAGCACCGGCGAAGAATCGATAAACGCCCAGCGATACCGGACCAGTAGCGACTAGGGTTGCCAGGGTGAACAAGCCGAAAATGGCAACACATACCATTAGCAGGCCTTTGCGCCCCATCCGGTCGGCCAGCCAGCCGCCCGTGAAGGCGCCCAGAACCAGACCCGCCATGCCGGCCCCAAACACCACGCCCGCCTGTCCAGGCGTCAGGCCCAGTTGCGGGATCAGATACGGGGCGGCAACGCCGATGGCTTGAATATCAAAGCCTTCCAGCAGCGCGATCAGGAAGCAGAGAAGCAGGGTGATGCCGCCACGCGGCACGGATTGGGCGGGTGCGCCCATGGGTAACCTCCCGTCTATGCCCCTCGTGGCGGGGGCTTTGGCTATTCAGATGCCACCATAATACAGAATCTTGTTATCATGCATAATCATTTTATTGGACAAGAGTTGGCGTTGATGCTTTTAATCATGTCACGCATCCGCCCCTGTCTGTCCTGCTTATCAAGGGCTTGAGTGTGGAGCGGAGAATTCCCGACAGCGACCGAGCGCATTCCTTACGCACCCCCTCTTGCGTCGCTGCAAAATTCATTATACAACATAACTAATAACGGGCCGATGGCCCCATATGGGAGGAAATGGCGCATGAGCACGCAATTGGACGCCGCCCTGCTGATCGGCGGCAAGACCCGTCCGGCCGCCGAAGGCCGCAGCTTCACCCGTCTCAATCCCCTGACCGGGGAGGTGGCCAGCACCGCCGCCGCCGCCAGTATCGATGACGCACGCGAAGCCGCAGATGCCGCCGCCGCCGCCTTTCCCGCCTGGTCTGAAACCGGCCCCAATGCCCGCCGCGCCCTGCTGCTGAAGGCATCTGAGGCCCTGACGGCCCGCATGCCGGACTTCATCGCCGCCATGGCCGCCGAAACCGGTGCCACCGCAGGCTGGGCCGGGTTCAACGTCACGCTGGCCGCCTCCATGCTGCGCGAAGCCGCGTCGATGACCACCCAGATCAATGGCGAGGTGATCCCGTCCGACAAGCCGGGCTGTATCGCCATGGCTGTGCGTCAGCCCGTGGGCGTGATCCTGGGTATCGCGCCCTGGAATGCCCCGGTCATCCTGGGTGTGCGCGCTGTGGCCACGGCGCTTGCCTGCGGCAATGCGGTGATCCTGAAGGCGTCCGAACTGTGCCCCCGCACCCATGCCCTGATCGGCGCGGCCCTGGCCGATGCCGGCTTCCCGGCGGGCGTGGTCAATGTCGTGACCAATGCGCCGGAGGATGCCGGCGGCATCGTCGGCGCCCTGATCGACCATCCGGCGGTTCGCCGGATCAACTTCACCGGTTCCACCCGTGTGGGCCGTATTATCGCCGAGCGCGCGGGCCGCAATCTGAAGCCGGTGCTGCTGGAACTGGGTGGCAAGGCGCCGTTCGTGGTGCTGGATGATGCTGACCTGGACGAAGCGGTGAAGGCCGCCGCCTTTGGCGCTTTCTTCAATTCCGGCCAGATTTGCATGTCCACCGAACGCATCGTGGTGGACAATAAGGTGGCCGACGCGTTCGTTGAGAAATTTGCGGCCAAGGCGGCCACCCTGGTCGCTGGCGACCCGCGTGAAGGCAAGACGCCGCTGGGTTCCGTGGTCGATCCGCATGCCGTGACCAGCATCCAGTCCTTGATCGACGACGCCGTGTCCAAGGGGGCAAAGCTGTATCAGCCGACGCCAACCAAGGGCACGCTGATGTCGGCGGCCATTCTGGACCATGTCACCCCGGCCATGCGCATCTATGCCGAGGAAAGCTTTGGCCCCGTCACCACCATCGTGCGGGTGGATGGGGAGGATGCGGCCATCCGCACCGCCAACGATACCGAATACGGCCTGTCCGCCTCCATCTTCACCCGCGATGCGGCCCGTGGCCTGCGTCTGGCCCGTCGTGTCCAGTCCGGCATCTGCCATGTCAATGGCGCCACCGTCCATGACGAGGCGCAGATGCCTTTCGGTGGTGTCAAGGACAGCGGCTATGGCCGGTTCGGCGGCAAGGCCGGCATCGATGCCTTCACCGAACTGCGCTGGATCACGCTGGAAACGTTGCCTGGCCATTTCCCGATCTGATGAATATCCCCATTCAGGATGAACATGATGAGCACCGCTGACACTGTCGCCTTTGATGTCGTGGACGGCATCGCCTGGGTACGTTTTAACCGCCCGGAAAAGCGCAATTGCATGAGCCCGACCCTGAACCGCCGCATGATGGAGGTTCTGGACGAACTGGAATTCCGCGAAGACGTGGGCGTCCTGGTCCTGTCGGGCGAGGGTACCGCCTGGTCCGCCGGCATGGACCTGAAGGAATATTTCCGGGAGACGGAGGAGAAGGGCCTGGGCGCCACCCGTCAGGCGCAGCGTGAAAGCTATGGCTGGTGGCGCCGCCTGCGTTGGTACCAGAAGCCGACCATCGCCATGGTCAATGGCTGGTGCTTCGGCGGCGGCTACGGCCCGCTTTATTCCTGCGATCTGGCCATCGCGGCGGAAGAGGCTAAGTTCGGCCTGTCGGAGATCAATTGGGGTATCCTGCCCGGCGGCGGCGCCACCAAGGTTGTCGTTGACCTGATCCCGATGCGGGACGCCATGTACCACGCCATGACGGGTGAAGCCATCGACGGCAAGAAGGCCGCCGAATGGCGTCTGGTGAATGAGGCGGTGCCGCTGGCCCAGTTGAAGGACCGCGTGACCGAGGTTGCCAAGGTCCTGCTGGAAAAGAACCCGGTGGCGCTGAAGGCCACCAAGGATGCGGTACGCCGGGTCAAGGAAATGACCTACGACAATGCCGAGGACTTCCTGGTCCGCGCGCAGGAAGCTGCCAATTCCTTCGACAATAATGGTCGCAAGGAAGGCATCCGCCAGTTCATCGATGAGAAGAGCTACAAGCCCGGCCTTGGCGCGTACAAGCGCGGCTAATCTGATGAACGCTGCTTGTGCCGGGTCGCCCCCATAGAGGGGACCCGGCACCTGTCAGGTCGGTATTGTTTGAGGGCTGTGCCATGGTTACCCCCCATCTTCCCGCCCCCGATCCGCTGGCCTTTCAGGCGGCAGCGCAGCCCGAGAAGATCGCCATGATTGATCTGATCGGCGGCCGCCGCTTCACCTATGCCGGGCTGGACACCGCCGTGAATCGCTGCTGTGCCTGGCTGTCGGCCCGGCTGGGTGATGCGGCGGGACAGCGTATTGCGGTTATCGGGCGCAATGACGCGGCGATGCCCGTGCTGCATCTGGCCGCCGCACGCCTGGGTGCGATCTTCGCCCCCTTGAACTGGCGCCTGACGGTGCCGGAACTGGCGTTCCAGGTCGCGGATGCGTCCCCGGCCCTGCTGCTGGCCGATGCGGAGTTCCTGGATACTGCCAAACTGGCGGCGGAAGGCTGCGCAGGCACGGAAATCCTGGAACTGTCACAGGCCGATGCGGCCTGGACCGCCATGGAGCCGGCGCGTCCGGCGGTGCCGCCATCCGTGGATCAGCCCTCCACCCTGCTGTACACATCCGGCACGTCTGGACGACCCAAGGGGGCGTTGCTCACCGAGAGCAACCTGTTCTTCACGAACATCAATTTCGGCCTGATGAACCGCCTGAATGCCGACAGCGTCGTACTCTGCGACATGCCGCTGTTTCATGTCGTGGGGCTGGTCACCATGGTGCGAACCCCGCTGGCGCAGGGTGGAACGCTGCTGCTGTCGCGCGGGTTTGACCCGGCGGTGACTCTATCCCGTCTGGCAGACCCCGATATTGGCGTCACCCATTATATGTGCGTACCGCAGATGGCGCAGACCCTGCGTCAGCATCCCGATTACAACCCCACACGGCTGAGCCGCCTAGTGGCGCTCTGCACCGGCGGCGCACCCATGCCTGCCGCCCTGATCCAGCGGTTCAGCGAGGATGGCATCACCATCGCCGATGGTTATGGGATGAGCGAGGCCGGGACCGTGCTAGGCATGCCCATCACCGACCGCGCCCGCATCGTGGCCAAGGCCGGTTCTGCCGGCATCCCCGGCCCCACCCTGCGTCTGCGTCTGGTCGATGATGAGGGACGGGACGTGCCGGATGGCGGTGTCGGGGAAGTCTGGATCAACGGCCCCAACCTGTCGCCCGGCTACTGGAACCGTCCTGAACTGCCGACCCTGGCACAGCAGGGCGGCTGGCTGCGCACTGGCGACGCCGCACGGCGGGACGCCGATGGCTTCTATTATCTGGTGGACCGCAAGAAGGACATGTTCATCTCCGGCGGGGAGAATGTGTATCCCGCAGAGGTGGAAGCCGCCATCCTGGAACTGGACAGCGTGGCGGAGGCCGCCGTTATAGGCGTGCCCGATGAGCGCTGGGGCGAGGTGGGCTGGGCTTATGTCGTGCCCCGCGCCGGCCATGGGGTCACGGCGGAACAGGTCCTGACGCACCTGGACGGGCGCTGCGCCCGGTACAAGCGACCACAGCGTGTGTTCATCACCGACAGCCTGCCGCGCACCGGATCGGGCAAAGTGCAGAAACATCTTCTGCGCCAACAGGCCGCGGACACCACGAATCCCTCGAAATCCGCCTGACTTGGCGATAGTTTGCACCGGCAAATGCGCAAAGGTGGAGTGAGCGGTATGGATGAACGCGGTGGTATCGATCTTTCGGCCCTGCAGGGATCTGTTGGGTACAGGTTGCGGCGGGCCCAGATTGCGGCATTCACCCTGTTCACGCAGTTCATGTCGGAATTCGATATCCGCCCGACGCAGTTCGCCATCCTGACGGTGATCCGTGACAATCCCGGCCTCAGCCAGTCGCAGATCAGCGACGCGCTGGGCCTGAAGCGTGCCAATCTGGTGCCGCTGCTGGATGGGCTGGAGGGCCGTGGATTGCTGGTCCGCTCCCCCTCCCCCGCTGATCGGCGGTCCTATTGTCTGCACCTGACCGACCATGGCCAGGAACGGATGCGGGAAATCCAGGCCCGGCACGATGCCTATGAACAGGAACTGACCACGGCGCTGGGCGTTGCCGGCCGCACCGCCCTTCTGGCCCTGCTGGACGGGTTCAAGATGGCGGGCGGGGACGGCGGGGATGAAGGCTAATGGTCACGCCCGCCGCCAGACGCGCCAGCCCAGCAGGGCCACAGCGATCGCCAGATAGGCCAGCGGCTCCACCGGCCAGCTTTTCACCAGCATCACATAATGCACGGCCCCAGCCAGCACCGCCGGATAGACCAGCCTGTGCAGCCGGTTCCAGTTGCGGCCACCAACCCAGCGAATGGCGGCATTGAAGCTGGTCGCGGCCAGCGGCAGCAGCAGGACAAAGCCCGCCATGCCGATGGTGATATAGGGCCGCTTGACGATATCGGCCCAGATGGCGGGCCAGTCCAACCCCTGATCCAGCAGCAGATAGACGGTCAGGTGCAGGACGACATACAGAAACGCAATCAGCCCGACCGCACGCCGGTATTTCAGCAGCCCGATACCCAATTCCCGGCGCAGCGGCGTGATGGCCAGACCCAGGATCAGGAACCGCAGGGCCCATTCGCCCATGGCATGTTCCAGAGTCTTGGCCGGATCGGCCCCCAGATCGCCATAGAATATCTGATAGACATACCAAAGCGCCGGCAGCAGCCCGGCCAGATAGACAGGCCAAGTCGGAAAACGCGGCTGGATACGCAGATTGGCGACGGCCATCAATAGAATTTCCGCAAATCCATGCCTGTATAAAGGCTCGCCACCTGATCGGCATAGCCGTTGAACGGCAGGGTCGGGCGGCGCTTGGCGAACAAGCCGCCGCCATCCCCGATCCGCCGCTCCGTCGCCTGGCTCCAGCGCGGATGGTCCACCTCGGGGTTCACATTGGAATAGAAGCCATATTCCTGCGGCGCCTGGATGTTCCAACTGGTGGTCGGCTGCTTGTCGGTCAGGCTGATGCGCACGATGGACTTGATGCCTTTGAAGCCATATTTCCACGGCACGACAAGGCGCAGCGGCGCGCCGTTCTGGTTGGGAAGGCTCTCCCCATAAAGGCCGGTCGCCAGCAGGGTCAGGGGGTTCATCGCCTCATCCAGGCGCAACCCCTCCACATAAGGCCAGTCGAGGATCTTGAAGAAGCCGCCCTGGCCCGACATTTCCGACGGGCGCACCAGCGTCTCGAACGCCACGAACTTAGCGCCTGACTGCGGCTCCACCCGCTTCAAAAGGCTGGCCAGCGGAAAGCCATTCCAGGGGATGACCATGGACCAGCCCTCGACACAGCGCATGCGGTAGATGCGCTCCTCAATCACCACGCCCTTCAGCAGGTCATCCAGGTCATACTCGCCCGGCTTGCCCACCATGCCGTCGATCTTCACCTTCCACGGCTTCACCGTCAGGCGCCCGGCATTGCGGGCCGGGTCGGATTTGTCGGTGCCGAACTCGTAGAAGTTATTGTAGCTGGTGATGTCCTTCAAGCTGGTCGGCGTCTCATCCGTGCTGAACGGGCTTTTCACCGCCGCCTTCGCGGCACCAGCCCCCGCCAGCATCATCCCCCCGAACCCGGCCAGAAGATGGCGGCGGTTCAGGTACAGATCGCGCGGCGTTACCTCGCGCTCGCTCAGATCGGGGGCATGGCGCAGCAGCATTGGGGGCATTCCTCTGTCGGACACAGGTACTGACAGACAGATATGCCGCTGGGCCGGGTCTGAACAGTGCGCCCTGTCACTTGCTGCGTCAATTTAGCTTCCGCGTTTGCGAGTAATTTGCAATATAGCCAGAGCCAATGGAGGATCGAATGCGGATCAATGCGAAGCTTTGGGTGGGTGTGGGCCTGTGCGTGGCGATGGGCCAGACCGGTATGGCAATGGCCCAGGGCCATCACGCCGGCCATGGCGCCGCCGTGCCCGCCGCCGCCGAGGGTGGCGAGGGCGGAGAGCTGGGCGCCTTCGACAACCTGTCCGAAGATCAGCAACTGCAAGGCTCCCTGGGCCTGATCCGCGGTCACCTGTCGGTGGGCCGGGAGCTTTATCAGGCTGGGCGCGGCAGTGATGCCATTCCGCATCTCCTGCACCCGGCAGAAGAGATTTATGACGGTGCCCGCCCCGTGCTGGACACCCGCAAGGTCGGGTTCGAGGCGGATCTGGACGCCCTGGTCGCCCTGGCCCGCGCCAAGGCCCCGGCGGCCGATGTGGCCAAGGCGCTGGACAAGATGGAACAGGCCATCACCAAGGCCGAGGCCACGATCCCGGCGGTCGACCGTGCCAAGCCCGCCTTCCTGACCCCCGTCATCGCCACCCTGCTGCGCACGGCGGCGTCGGAATATGCGGCGGCGGTGGAGGATGGGGTGATCACCAGCCCTATCGAATATCAGGATGGGCGCGGCTTCTATGCCATCGCCAAGGTCTATCTGGCCCGCCTGTCAGCCTCCACGGCGGCCAGCGACCCGTCCGGCAATGCCGTGAAGGCCATGGATAAGCTGGGCCCCGTCTGGGCGACCCTGCAGCCACCCAAGGGCAAGGTGACCCCACCGGGTGAGGTGTCGGCCCTTGTCTCCAATGTCGAACTGGCGTTGAGCCGGCTGCGGTAAATCACAACAGAGTGTCATCATGGGTAAGGCGCGGCGTTCCCTTTCGGCATTGGCAGCCGTCATGCTGGCCTTCACCCTGGGGCTGGCCGGGCCGCAGGCACAGGCCGACCGGCCCGGCAATCTGGCCGCCTGGGCCCGGCCCGACAGCGCGCCCTACCCTGCGGACAACCCGTACTCCGACGCCAAGCTGGAACTGGGCCGGCGCCTGTTCAACGACACGCGCCTGTCCGGCGGCAATTCCATGTCCTGCGCCAGCTGCCATGACCCGGCCAAGGGTTTCTCCGACGCCCGGCCGCGGGCCGTGGGTGAAGGCGGGCAGGCAGGCCCGATGCATACGCCCACCCTCTGGAATCTGGCCTGGGCGGAACAACTGTTCTGGGACGGACGGGCCGGGAGCCTGGAAAAGCAGGCCCTGGGTCCCATCGCCAACCCCATCGAGATGAACCAGGATCTAGCCGCTCTGCCGGCGGAACTGAAGGGTGACCGGGATCTGGAGGCAGCCTTTGCCCGCGCCTTCCCGCAGGACCCGGTGATCAGCCTGGACAATATCGCCAAATCGCTGGCGATCTTCGAACGCACCCTGGTGTCGCCCATCACGCCCTTTGACCGGTGGGTCGCGGGGGATGAAGCGGCCATCCCCGACGCTGCAAAGCGCGGTTTCGCCCTGTTCGACGGCAAGGCGGCGTGCAGCAACTGTCACAAGGGCTGGGCCTTTACCGACGGTGCGTTTCACGATATCGGCCTGCCCGTCACGGGTCCGGGCCGGGGCGGCGTGGTGGGGCATGCCGAACTGGCCAATAGCTGGAAAACACCGACCCTGCGGGAGATTGGCCGCACCGCGCCCTACATGCATGACGGCTCCATCGCCGATCTGAGGGACGTGCTGCGCCATTACGTGAACGGCGTGGTGCATCGCCCCACCCTGTCACGCGATCTGCCGCCGCATCTGGACCTGACCGATGCCGAGCAGGCCGACATCCTTGCCTTCCTGGGCACGCTGAACGCCGATCCCGCCGCCCTGCCGGTACAGGTGAAGGCTGTGGCGGCCATTGATCCCGGCCCCATCACCGCCGGCCCAGCACCCGCCCGGCTGGAGGTGACACAGCGCGACACGGCGTTCAGCGCCGCTGCCGTGCGCCTGCGCAAAGGCGGCACCCTGGTCATCCATAACGAGGATACGCGCGTCCACAATATCCGCGTCTTCGCCGCCGACATGGATTATGACAGCGGCGTGCAGGACCCTGGCCAGTCGGTGGAGGTCCTGTTCGACCATCAAGGCCGTTTCCGGGCCGTCTGCAACATCCATCCCAAGATGAAAATGAGCGTTGAGGTGGTGGAGTAACCTATCGGCGTGAAAGGCGGGTGCCGCACCCGTCTAATTCGGAGACGGTGATGGGTGCTCTCCGACCGCAATCGCGTTCATGCAACCAGATGAAACAGAAAAAAGGGGTGTGTTCCATGCCCCCTGGGCTACACCGCGCCAGAAACCGATGCCTCGGTTTGGCTCTGGACGCAGGTGTGGCGGTGACGGTGCCATCATAGCAAAGAGAGGGCCGGAAGTCAGCAATCCCGCCCGGCCCACACGATAACGGCCTGTTGATTGTGGCCCCCGGTGAACGTGAAGGCAGACCTTTGCCGGGGGCTTGTGAGCTTCATGTAATATTGAAAACTCCCGCCTACCCCACAAACACCAGCAGGGGTTCCCAGTCCGCGCGCAAATCCGCCGCGCGCTTGGCCTTCTGGTCGAACAGGGTCAGGCCGTCGGCGGCAAGGTCGGTATACATCTGGCTGTCGCGCAAGCGGGCCACCACCTGATGCCCTGCCCCGGCCAGGAACGTATCCAGGCGGTCCGCCGCCTTGGTGCGCGCGCGCAGGCGGTTGCCAACGATGGCGACGGGCACCTTCGCCTTGGCGATGGCCTTCACCTCTTCCAGCTTGTCCAGGAAACGGGCCGTCGCCGCCTCGTCAAAGGCGCCGGGCAGGACGGGCAGCACAACGATGTCGGACATGCGGATCAGGTCTTCCACATCCTTGGGCCGCATGGCCGCCGGCGCGTCAATGACCAGTCGGCCTGTGCCCGATGGTGGCTTGCCGATCTCCTTCACCCAATCCAGCCCCAGGATGGGGGCCGCCGTCTCCGGCCGGGTTTTCAGCCAGCCCAGGGATGATTTCTGCCGGTCCAGATCGGCCAGCGCCGTCTTGTGCCCATGACCGGCGAAAAAGGCGGCCAGATGCGTCGCAATGGTCGTCTTGCCGACGCCGCCCTTGATATTGGAAACCAGGATGGTGCGCATGTCTTTCCCTTGCAACAGCGGGCGGGGCGCGTCAGCGATCCTCCGCCTCTCCTTCCGCATCCTGCCAGAACGGCTTGGCATCCGTGAACCGGTGCCAGTCAGCGACGATATGGTCTTCCAGATCATGCAGGCCGCGCGCATGCCAGCCTGTAACCAGACCGGCGCCCAGCCGCCATGCCGGCGGCAATGTCTCGCCCCCCGTCCGCTCCAGCTCCGCCACCAGCTTGTCCACAGTGGCCACATCCTGCAAATGGCCCAGATGGTCCTGCAAGGTGGACAGTTCCTCCAGGAACCGGCGCAGGGCCTTGCCCTCATACAGTGAACGGAAGAAGTCCGCCGCATAGCGCAGCTTTTTCAAGGAAATGCGCAGCTCATGCCGGGGCCCGGCGGCCAGCTTGGCAAAGCCTCGGCCCCGCTTGCGCGCCTGCTTATGCCGCTTGCCCAGCAGGGCGCCCGCCATTTCCGTGACGGGGGACAGAAGCAGGGTCGATTGCTCGCTGACCGGCTGGTTGCGCCATTGCCGGCCATCAACCCAGGCCGCCAAATCCAGCAGCAGGGCGGTATGGGCCGGATCGGCCAGGGTCGTGCGGACCAGCGCATACCCCTGTTCCCGTGCCGCTCGCGCCGCCATCTCCAGTTCCGCCAGACCCGCATGGCCCGGCAGGGCCGTGGCGACGGGGTGCAGCAGGTCACCCAGGAACACATCCCATTCCCGCGCCGATCCCAAGGCATCGGCCAGCGCCTTTACGCGCGGCCCCAGATCATCCAGTTGATCCGCCGGTATGAAGGGCCGGAAGATTTGCAGGGCGGAGCGCAGGCGGCGCAGGGCCACGCGCATCTGATGCACGCCCTCCGGGTCCTGACCCAACCGCGTCACCGGCTCATTCGCCATCAGATGGCCCAGGCAGTGGCGCACGATGGTGGACAGCGTCTCCTCCACCGTCGCTTCCGGCTCCAGGGTCAATTTGGCGGCCTTCACGCTGACCGGCACGGCACCCGATGACAGGGCATAACCGCGCGCCGACTTGGTCTGCATCTCCAGCCGCACCGGCACCTCGGCATGGATGGCGCGGGCCAGATCGTAGAGGGCGGCAGTGTCCGTCCCTTCCGACAGTTCCAGTTCCGCCTCATGTACAGGCAGGGCCAGGCCGCCGGGGGCCACAATCTCCCCCTGGTCCAGCGCCACCTCGATGGTGATGCCGGGGCGGGGCGACAGGTGGCGGATCTGCCGGCGGATGCGGGTTTCAAACACCGGCACCAGATCGTCATTGCCAACCCCATCCAGACCCTCCAGCACGCTGGCATCGGGCAGAAGCGACAGGTCGGGGCGCGGATGCGCCACCTCCACCTCCCACTCGCCCCGAACCAGGGCGCCGGCACCCGCCTGGGGTGCGGATTTCAGGGTCTGGATCAGCTTGCGGCCCACGCGGCGCACGCGCAATGAGAGGCCATTGGCCAGAAACCGACGGTCCTCAGTATCAAAATAAATGCTGTCGAGCGACTTGACCTTCGGCTTGGCGATGGTGTCGGAGAGGCAAACAAGCCCCCGCAGCCGGTCCATATCGGACGGCGCCACCGCCAGTTTCAGTTCAATCTCCAACCCGGACATCATACACCGCACACATGGCAAAACACGGCCGGCGGGCTGATTCGCCCCGGATTCCGGTCGCTTCATACCGACGATGACAATTCCGTGAAACTCTGTCTATCGCAGCAGCCGATTTTTTTGCACATGTCCCCGCCTCGCCTGTGTGTTGAAAGGCCGCGCGCAATGGTGTTTCCTGCCGCCCGGTATTTCATACCCAATGCATCCTGACGGGGACTTCTTCCATGCGCTTCCAGACCCTCGATACCATCGATGTCACCGGTAAGACGGTGCTTGTCCGCGCCGACCTGAACGTGCCGGTCGCCGATGGGCAGGTGACCGACACGACCCGCATCGACCGTCTGATCCCCACGCTGAAGGAGATCGCGGCCAAGGGTGCCAAGGTCGTTGTCATGTCGCATTTCGGTCGTCCCAAGAACGGCCCCGACACGAAGAACAGCCTGCGTCAGGTGGTGCCCGCCGTGGAAAAGGCGCTGGGCGCCCCGGTCGCCTTTGCCGAGGATTGCGTGGGTGAGAAGGCCGCATCCGCCATCGCCGCCCTGCCCGCCGGCGGCGTGCTGATCCTGGAAAACACCCGCTTCCATGCGGGTGAGGAAAAGAACGATGCCGATCTGGCCAAGGGTCTGGCGGCACTGGGCGATGTCTATGTAAACGACGCCTTTTCCTCCGCCCACCGCGCGCATGCCTCCACTGAAGGCATCGCCCACCTGCTGCCGTCGGCTGCCGGTCGCCTGATGCAGGCGGAACTGGAAGCCCTGGGCAAGGCGCTGGCCGCCCCGGAACGTCCCGTGGCCGCCGTGGTCGGTGGGGCCAAGATCTCCACGAAGCTGGACCTGCTGCTGAACATGGTGTCGAAGGTCGATATCCTGATCCTGGGTGGCGGCATGGCCAACACCTTCCTGTTCGCCCAGGGCGTGTCGGTCGGCTCCTCCCTGTGCGAGCGTGACATGGCCGATCAGGCCCGCGCCATCATGGAAAAGGCAGCAAGCGGCGGGTGCGAAATCGTGCTGCCGGTCGACGGTCTGCTGGCCCGCGAATTCAAGGCCAATGCCGATCATCGCATCACTGCCGTCACCGATATCCGCGACGGCGAGATGATGCTGGATGCCGGCCCCGCAACCGTGGAGCTGGTGGGTAAGAAGCTGGAAGGGGCCAAGACCCTGGTCTGGAACGGCCCGTTCGGTGCGTTTGAGCTGGTGCCGTTCGACAGTGCCACCAACGCTGTGGCCGCCATTGCCGCCAACCTGACGGCGCAGGGTAAGCTGCTGTCGGTGGCCGGCGGTGGTGATACCGTCGCCGCGTTGGAACATGCCGGTGTGGCGTCCGGCTTCTCTTATGTCTCCACGGCGGGCGGTGCCTTCCTGGAATGGCTGGAAGGCAAGGAACTGCCCGGCGTCGCGGCGCTGGAAAAGCACGCCTGATCGCTTTGCCCTATTGGCAACCGAAAGGGGGCCGCAAGGCCCCCTTTTTTATTCACGGCCTATCCCTCTGCGGCCATGCGTCCGATTGGCGTACTGCGGTGTTGGTGACATGTTTGTGTCATCAACCCCAAACGGAGGGCCGATCATGCCGCCCCTGGTCCGTTTCATGCTGCGCCACGCTGCCCTGGGATTTGTTCTGGGGCTGGTGGTTGCCGCCATCATTGTCGCCACCGATGCGCTGCATCTGCGCAGCCTTGCCATGGCCACCCAGATGGGCTGGCTGGGGCTGGGCGTCTTCTGCTTTCTGACGGGACTGACCATCGGTTCCCTGCAGATCGGCTTTGCCGTGATGCTGCAAGGGACCGGCGATGATCGGGATGGTTCCGGCGGCGGGCACGGGGCACGGCTGGTGCCGATCCCCGTGCGGGTCCACCGCCGGCGGTAACCGTCAGGCCTTCTGCACGACCCCATCCACCCGGCGGTTCAGGCCCAGCGGATTGTCACGCTTCAATGCCGCCGGCAGCAGGGCATCGGGAATGTCCTGATAGCAGACGGGGCGCAGGAAGCGGTCGATGGCCAGCGATCCGACAGAGGTGCTGCGCGCATCGCTGGTGGCCGGGAACGGGCCGCCATGCACCATGGCGTGGCATACCTCCACGCCCGTGGGCCAGCCATTGGCCAGGATGCGGCCCGCACGGCGCTCAAGCGTCGGCAGCAGGGTGGCGGCAGCACCATGGTCGCTTTCGTCCAGATGTACCGTGGCCGTCAACTGACCTTCCAGATGCTCCAGCACATCCTTCAGCACGCCCAGGTCCGGGCAGCGGATGATGACGGAGGAGGAACCGAACACTTCCGCCCCCAGCGCATGGTCGGACAGGAAGTCGGCGGCAGTGACGGCGAACAGGGCACCTGCCCCCTTGTTGCCCCCGACCTCAGCCACGCGCGCCACCGTCGTCACCTTTTCATTCCCCGCCAGGGCGGCCACGCCGGTACGGTAGGCCTGGCAGATGCCGGGCGTCAGCATGGTGATGGGGGCCACGTTCACCAGGGCGGCGGATGCGGCGGCGATGAACCGCTCCAGGTCCGGGCCGTCCACGGCCAGGATCAGGCCGGGATTGGTGCAGAACTGCCCCGCCCCCATGGTCAACGAACCGACGAAGGCCGTTCCCAGCGCCTCGGCGCGGGCCGACAGGGCGGCGGGCAGCAGGATCACGGGGTTGATGCTGCTCATCTCCGCGTAGACGGGGATGGGTTCGGAGCGCGACTGCGCGATGCGGATCAGGGCCTGACCGCCACCGCGTGAGCCGGTGAAGCCCACAGCCTTGATGCGCCAATCGGCAACCAGGGCCTGACCAAACTCCCGCTGCGTGCCGGACAGCATGGAGAAGACACCCTCATGGAAGCCCAGCTCGGCCACGGCAGCGGCAATCGCCTCCCCCACCAGTTCGGACGTGCCGGGATGGGCCGAATGCACCTTCACCACCACGGGGCAGCCGGCGGCCAGCGCCGAGGCCGTGTCGCCACCGGCGACGGAGAAGGCCAGCGGGAAGTTGGACGCGCCGAACACCGCGACGGGGCCGACGGGAATGTTGCGCAGGCGCAGGTCGGCGCGGGCCAACGGCTTGCGTTCCGGTAGGGCAGGATCGATGCGGGCACCCAGCCAGTCGCCATTGCGCAGCACAGACGCGAACAGGCGTAGCTGGCCGACCGTGCGACCCCGCTCCCCCTCCAGCCGGGCGCGCGGCAGGCCGGTTTCGGCCCCGGCGCGGTCCAGCAATTCGTCGCCAATGGCGATAATATTCTCTGCGATCTTTTCCAGCAGGCGCGCGCGATCCTCCGGTGCCGCCTCCCGGAACCCGTCAAAGGCGGCCCAGGCCAGCGCGCAAGCCTGATCGACATGGGCGGGCGTGGCCTGTGCAAAGGCCGGTTCAATCTGCGCGTCCGCAGCCGGATCGACAGCCTTGAACCCAGCCTCGGTGGCGATACGGCTGCGACCGATCAACAAATTGCCATGCAAAGACATCAAACACTCCCGCTTTGTCGGTGTTTCCTCCGGGGTCCCAGGTCAACCGGGGCCAATCGGCGGTATTGTTACCGCTAACCATGTCGCTCTGGCAAGCAGCATGGTGAGCAGGCAGCATAGCGTGATTTGATGATGAATGCGGGGGGCTAAAACGAAAAAAGCCGGACAGCCCTGGACAACCTTCAGCTTGCTGAAAAGCCCAGCAAGTTCTTCACAAGAAGATTTGAAAGTTGTCACCAGCTTCCGGTCTGTCACACCCAATCAAGATTGGGAGGAGATGGTGCCCCGAGTCGGATTTGAACCAACGGCCTACCGCTTACGAAGCGGTTGCTCTACCGCTGAGCTATCGGGGCTCCGTCGCGGTGAAGTGGGCGGGGTTATAGCCAAGGGATTTGAGGTTGGCAACAGTGAAATTCGCCTGATCAGCCGATTATCATCGTCAAGCGCCGCATGGCACCAATGCTTGTATCGTTCCGGGGGCGAACCGGTTGGCGATGCCGGCATTAAGGCCGGTTGCTGGGGGAATGATGACGGAATGGGTGGTGCCGCTGGTCCTGTGCGCGGCCCTGATGCATGCGGGATGGAACAGTCTGCTGAAGGGCGGGGGCGACCGGCTGGTGGGGATCACCATGCTGAATGTCTGGTGCGCCGTGGCGGGCATCGCCCTGTTGCCCTTCGTGCCGGCCCTGCCGGTGGCGGCCTGGCCCTATCTGGCGGCGTCGCTGGCGTTTCATACGGGCTATCAGGTGTTCCTGGTTCGCACCTATCGGCTGGGTGACCTGTCACAGGTCTATCCCGTGGCGCGTGGGGCGGCCCCGCCCATGGTGGCCCTTGTCGGGCTGATACTGGGCACCGACCCGTTGAAGCCGGCGGAGGGGCTGGCCATCGCCCTGATCGCCGGCGGCATCGCTACCCTGGCCCTGCGCGGCGGAGCGGCCTTGCGTGCCGATCCGCGACCGGTGCTGATGGCGCTGGCTACCGCCTGCTTCATCGCGGGCTATACCACCGTGGATGGTCTGGGCGCGCGTGCCGGCGGCCATGCCGTGGCCTATACGGTCTGGCTGTTCATCCTGAACGCCCTGCCCATGGTGGCCCTGGCCTGGGCAAGGCGGGGCGGTGCGGGGCTCTGGCAGGCGACGAAGGCCGGCTGGCGGCGCGATCTGGTGGGCGGGATCATGGCCATGTCCGGCTATGGCATCGCCATCTGGGCCATGACCCATGCCCCTATCGCCTTGGTCGCCGCCCTGCGCGAAACCAGCGTCATCTTCGCGCTGTTGATCGCGCGGCTGTGGCTGAAGGAACCGGTGGGCCGCTGGCGCACCGGTGCCGCCCTTCTGGTCCTGGCGGGGATCGCGACGCTGCGGCTGGCCTGACCGCGTGCCCAGAGATGATCGGGGCTACCCCGCCGCCCTCACCCGCCATGCCGCCAGGGCCGCGATGGCCAGTGGTACCGCATAGATCAGGAACAGCATGCCGCGATCGGTACCGATCTGCATCAGGTAACCCGCCGCCAGCGGTCCCAGAATGGCACCGCTGCGCCCCACGGCCATGGCGGTGCCGATCCCAGTCGTGCGGATTTCCGTGGGATAAAGCTGTGCCGCCATGGGATAGAAGGCGTTGAATCCGCCCTGTACCAGAACACCCAGAACCAGGATGGTGGCGAAGGTTGCCATGATCGGCAGGGACACCCAGCCGAACAGCAGCATCGCCAGGGTCGCAGCCCCAAGGAACCCTGGGATCAGCCGGTTCAGCGGCAACCGGGTCGCCAAAAGGCCGATGCCCGCACTGCCGATGAAAGCGCCGATATTGAAGGTGGCACCTGCCATGATGGCCTGATCCAGCGGCAAACCGGCATTGACGGCGATGCGGGGGATCCAGCTGATTAGGAAGTAGAGTCCTGCCCAGCCCATGGTCATGCCCAGCCACAAGGCAGGGGTGGAGCGGGCCAGATGCCCCTCGAACAGGGCAGACAGCTTCACCCCGCGCTTTTCCGGCAGGGGCGGTGGTTCCCTTAAGGCCGGCTGACCCAGTTTCACCAGAAGGCTGTTCATGCGCGCCAACCGGTCGGGCGCATCCTGTTTGGCAAGGAACTGCAATGATTCCGGCATCAGCCAGGCGACAACCGGCAGGATGATGACCGACAGCAGACCCGACCCGACAAACAGCGGCTTCCAGCCATAGGCCTGGATCAGGACGGCGGACGCAAAGCCGGTGATGATGGCCCCGATGGGCCAGCCTGCCTGCAGGAACGCCACCCAGAAGCTGCGCAGCCGGGCGTTGGAGAATTCCGAGGTGATGGAAGCCATGGAGGCCAGGATGGCACCGATGCCCACCCCCGTCACAACCCGCCAGACGGCCAACATCACCATGTCATGGGCCGTGGCGGCCAGCAGCATGCCGGACCCGATCAAGATGATGGCAATCAGCACTACCTTGCGCCGGCCGATCATGTCGGCCACCGGTCCCATCAGCATCGATCCGAAGGCCGTACCCAACAGGCTGGCCGTCAGCACAATGCCAAGCGCCCCATCCTTCAGCCCCCATTCCTGGGCGATGACAGGTGCCGCATAGGTCAGCAACACCACATCCACCCCGTCCAGCAGGTTCAGGACGAAACAGAGCAGCACCACGATCAGGCGCGTGCGCCCCATGGGTGCGGCCTCCAGGGCGGCGACACGCGCCTGGAATTCAGCACTGGCCCGGTCGGTCTTTTGGCCCAGCTTGTTCGACATTCTTTTCCTCCCTGCACCGCGCATGGCCTTCTATCGGGCCATTCCGCTTTGCTTATCCCAGCATTGCCTTGAAATCCGCCCCCATGTCACCGGCATTCGGTTCGATGCCGGTGAACAGCTGGAAGGCGCCCACCGCCTGGAACAGGGCCATGCCGCCCCCATCCAGCGTGCGGCAGCCCAACTGGCGGGCCGTGCGCAGCAGTTCCGTCTCGATGGGGAAATAGATGATTTCCGCCACCCAAAGGTCGGGACGCAGCAGCCCCTGCGCCACCGGCAGGCCCGGATAGTCGGCCATGCCGCGCGGCGTGGTGTTCACCAAACCATGGGCGTGGGGCAGCACCGCATCCGGCGACTGCACGGCCCTGGCGCGCCCTTCTCC
>JAEMSB010000332.1:943-5591 GCA_016463045.1 Niveispirillum sp. | reverse complement strand
TGATGCCCCCTCAGCGGCGGCCTAGTTTTTCACTCTGATACCGACATGCCCGCCCCTTGCGCGCCCGCGCCCGCCGCACTAGCGTGGCGGCACCAATAAAGCTCGCGGGAGCCATAAAGTGTCTGTCAGCCTCCATACCGCCCCCTATCAGGGTGATGCCGTCCTGGCCGATCTGTTGCGTGCCGACGGGATTGACCGGTCGGTCGCGTCCATCCGGGACCTGATCGCCGGGGTCAATGCCGCGCCCGATGGGGAATTGCCCCATGCCTGGCTGGATCTTGTCTCGGCCCGGCGGTCGGATGCGACGTCAGAGCAGTTGACGGCCCTGCGTGCCACCATCGACCGACCGGTCGACCCGGCCAAAGGTGACCATGCCGCCCGGTTGGCGGCCTTGCGCGCTGAGTTGAAGCGCCGGGGGCTGGACGGGTTCGTCGTGCCGCGCGCTGATGAATATCAGGGCGAATATGTGCCCCTGCGCGGCAGCCGTCTGGCCTGGATCAGCGGTTTCACCGGGTCGGCGGGCGCCGTCGTCGTGCTGCTGGACAAGGCCGCCATCTTCATTGATGGCCGCTACACGATCCAGGCGCGCCAGGAAGTGTCGCCGGGTCTGTTCAGCTATCACCATTTGATCGAGGAATTCCACGGCGACTGGGCAGCGGCCAACCTGCCGGCGGGCGCCAAGCTGGGCTTTGATCCCTGGATGCATACGGGCGCCTGGGCCGACAAGATGCGCGCCAGCCTGTCGCCTGCCGGTGTGGAACTGGTGGCGACCGATGGCAGCCCGGTTGACGCCGTCTGGATCGATCAGCCGCCCGCCCCGCTGGGCGTGGTCAATATCCAGCCGCTGTCCGCCGCCGGTCGTTCCGCATCGGACAAGCGCGCCGATATTGCCCAAGCCCTGGCCAAGCTGAAGGCCGATGCCGCCGTTCTGACCCAGCCGGACAGCATCGCCTGGCTGTTGAATGTGCGCGGGGCCGATGTGCCCTGCACGCCGCTGCCGCTGTCCTTTGCCACTATTCGCGCCGACGGCAATGTCGATTGGTTCGTGGATCGCCGCAAGCTGGCGCCCGGTCTGGAGGAGCATCTGGGCAATCAGGTTTCCATCCGCGCGCCCGACGAGCTGGCCGGCGCGCTGGACGCCCTGGGGACGGCGGGTGCCAAGGTCCGCCTGGATGGCGGCACCGCCGCCCTGTGGGTCGTGGACCGTCTGGCTAAGGCGGGGGCAAAGCTGGATCAGGGCGGCGATCCCTGCGTCCTACCCAAGGCTGTGAAGAACCAGACCGAGATTGAGGGCGCCAGGGCCGCCCATCGCCGCGATGGCGCCGCCCTGGTCCGCTTCCTGCGCTGGTTCGATCAAGAGGCGCCCAAGGGTGAGCTGGACGAGCTGACCGTGGTGGACAGGCTGCACAAGGCCCGCCAGGGGGCCGCCGATTTCCGGGGTCCCAGCTTTGAGACGATCAGCGGGGCCGGTCCCAATGGCGCCATCGTGCATTACCGCGCGACGCCGGCCACCAACCGCCGGATCGAAAATAACAGTGTCTTCCTGCTGGATAGCGGCGGGCAGTATCTGGATGGCACCACCGACATTACCCGCACCCTGGCCGTTGGCGATGTCGGGGCACAGGCACGACGGCATTTCACCCTGGTGCTGAAGGGGCATATTGCCCTGAACCGCGCCCGTTTCCCCGCCGGCACCGCCGGCAGCCAGCTGGACAGTCTGGCCCGCCAGTTCCTGTGGCAGCACGGGCTGGATTACGACCATGGCACGGGCCACGGCATCGGTTCCTACCTGTCGGTGCATGAAGGGCCGCAGCGCATCGGCAAGCAACTGAACAGCGTCACCATCCTGCCCGGCATGATCTTCTCCAACGAGCCGGGCTATTACCTTGCGGGGTCCTATGGCCTGCGCATGGAGAATCTGGAACTGGTGGTGCCCGTGGCCATACCGGGTGCGGAGCGACCCATGCTGGGCTTTGAGACGCTGACCGTCTGCCCCATCGACCGCCGCATGGTTGACCGGGACCTGCTGACCGGGGAAGAGCGGGATTGGTTCAACGCCTATCACGCGCGGGTGAAGGCGGAATTGTCGCCGCTGGTCTCGGGCGATGATCTGGCCTGGCTTGAGCAGGCGACGGCGCCGTTGCTGTAACAGGGCTGATTAGTACCGTAGGTCAGGTCGCGCCGAAGGCGCGCCCTGACAGACAAGGATTGAAAGCCTTTTCTGTCAGGGCGAGGCCTATACCTCAATCTGACCTACGTTACTGTATACGGCGCTTCCAGGCCCGCCGTCACATAATCGATGACGCGGGCGGCCACGGCATCCAGATCATCCAACTGGCACAGGCCGCCCGACAGCGTCTCCAGACGCTTCATGTCGGTATAGAGCGAGTGCTGCACGCCCATGGCGAAATGCAGCCGCCAATAGACCTCATGCTGTGGCAAATGCGGCAGGGCGCGGGCCAGCGACAGGGCGAAGCGCTGCAAATGCCCCACCTCCTTGTCCAGCATCTCCCGCGCCTCTGCGGGGCCATCGCCGCGCGCAAAGGCCACGAACTGGTTGTAAAGCGCCAGCCGGGTGGAGGTGAAGGAATAGCGGATGGCGGGCAGGACCAGGGCCGCCACAATCTCCCGCACGGGCGGGGTGCCGCCGCCGGCCCTCTCCTCCGCCTCCCGCAGCAGGCGGGCGCGGGCGCGGTTCAGCTCGATGGCGCCACGCCGGAACAGGGCGATCAGCAGCGCATCCTTGGACCCGAAATGGTAATTCACGGCGGCCAGATTGACGCCCGCCGCCTGCGTCAGCTCCCGCAGCGACACCGCCGAGTAGGTCTTCTCCGCAAACAGCTTTTCCGCCGCGTCCAGGATCACCTCCTTGGTGTCCTGACGCCCACCGGTCGATTCCATGTCGGTCGCGATATCGGCCCCTGCCTTCATCCTGTCCCGTCCCCATCCAGCCCTGAACCGCCCCTTACCCGGAGCCTTGTGAGTCCGTATCAAACGGCTGTTCATACTTTACCGGGCGGATGGGGCCGCGCCAACCATCCTGTAACCCTATCGCCCCGCATGGCTGACGTAACGGAAGGTCCACGGCCCCGCATGCATTGACTTAAACGGGCGTTTGAATTTAGCATGGCGTCAAAGGAACAACGCGGCATCATGGTTGGATGCCGTCAGCAGGGGGAAGGCCAGATGACCCAGTCGCCCGTCCGTTATGACCGCCAGGGTGCGGTCGGCATCGTCACCGTGGACAGCCCGCCCGTAAACGCCCTGTCGCAGGCCGTTCGCCAGGGCCTGTGGGACCGGGTGACGGAAGGGTTCAACGATCCTGGTGTGACGGCACTGGTCATCGTCGGCGCAGGCCGCACCTTCATCGCCGGGGCTGACATTGCCGAGTTCATCAAGGGTGGCATGGGCGAGCCGGACCTGAACGACGTCAACGACCTGATCGAATCGGGGCCGAAGCCGGTGATCGCCGCCCTTCACGGCACCGCCCTGGGCGGCGGGCTGGAGGTGGCTTTGTCCTGCCACTACCGCGTCGCAGTGCCCAAGGCGCTGGTGGGACTGCCGGAGGTGAAGCTGGGCATCCTGCCCGGCGGCGGCGGCACACAGCGTCTATCGCGGCTGGTGGGGGCGAAGACCGCGATCGAGATGATCACCAGCGGCACCTTCATCCAAGCCGCCAAGGCCCAGGCGCTGGGTATTGTTGATCATGTCGGCGAAGGGGCGGACCCGCTTTCCGTCGCCTTGTCCTTCGCTGCATCCCTGCAAGCCGGCCCGCATAAGCGGACCCGCGATCGCGAGGAAGGGCTGGCCGCCGACCGGGGCAGCAGCGTGTTTGATGAGGCGCGGGCAGTCCTGGCCAAATCCGCCCGCAACCAGTTCGCGCCCCAGCGCTGCGTCGATGCGGTGGAAGCGGCTTTCACCCTGCCGTTTGATGAGGGGCTGAAGCGCGAGCGGGACCTGTTCATGCAATGCATGGCGCATGATCAGGCCAAGGCCCTGATCCATGTGTTCTTCGCCGAACGCGCCGTCACCAAGATCCCCGACGTGCCGCCCAGCGTGACCCCGCGCAAGATCGGGCAAGTCGCGGTGCTGGGCAGCGGTACCATGGGCGGCGGCATCGCCATGAACTTCGTCAATGCCGGTATTCCCGTGCGCCTGCTGGACCTGGATCAGGCAGCCCTGGACCTTGGCATGGGTGTGATTGCCAAGAATTATGCCGGCACCGTGGCCAAGGGCAAACTGTCCCAGGCCGACATGGACAAGCGCCTGTCCTTGATCCAGCCCACCACCGATTATGCCGATCTGGCCGATGCCGACCTGATCGTGGAGGCGGTGTTTGAGGATGCGGATGTGAAGGCCAAGGTCTTCCGCCGCCTGGATGAGGTGGCGAAGCAAGGTGCCATCCTGGCGTCGAACACCTCCACGCTCGACCTGGACGCCATCGCGGCCAACACGGGCCGGCCCGCCGATGTCATCGGCATGCATTTCTTCAGCCCGGCCAATGTGATGAAGCTGCTGGAAGTCATCCGTGGCGAAAAAACCGCCAAGGACGTGCTGGCCACCGTGATGGCTGTCAGCAAGAAGATCAGGAAGACGGCGGTGGTGTCCGGCGTCTGCGACGGCTTCATCGGCAACCGCATGATCGAGC
>JAEMSB010000332.1:0-933 GCA_016463045.1 Niveispirillum sp. | reverse complement strand
TGATGAAGCTGCTGGAGGTGGTGCGCGGTCGGGACACGGCCCCCGATGTCATCGCAACCGCCATGGCCGTGGGCAAGCAGATCGGCAAGGTCAGCGTGCTGGTCGGCAATTGCGACGGTTTTGTGGGCAACCGCATGGTGCAGTATTACGCAACCGAGGCGCAGCGTCTGGTGATCGAAGGGGCGTCCATCGAACAGGTGGATCAGGCCGCTCTGGAATTCGGTCTGGCCATGGGGCCGTTTGCCATGGGCGATCTGGCCGGGCTGGACGTCATGGCCTTCATCCGTGCGCGCCGCGTGGCCGCTGGCCTGATCTATGGCACGCCGCTGTCCGACCGCATCGACCCGGCCCGCAAGGGGCAGAAGAGCGGGCGCGGCTGGTACCGGTATGAACCGGGCAACCGCAGCCCCCTGCCCGACCCGGAGGTCACGGCTATGATCGACGCCTATCGCGCCGAACGCGGCATCACGCCCCGGACATTCACCAGCGAGGAGATCGCAAAGCGCCTGATCTATACGCTGGTGAATGAAGGGGCCAAGATCCTGGAAGAGGGGATGGCGCTGCGGGCCGGTGATATCGACATCGTCTATATCTATGGCTACGGCTTCCCCGCCTGGCGCGGTGGGCCGATGAAGTTCGCGGAACTGTCGGGGCTGGATAATGTCCTGGCCGACATCACCCGCTACCACAATGATACGGTCGCGGCGGGCGATGCCGATGGCGGCTATTGGGACCCGGCACCACTGCTGAAGCGCTTGGTGGCGGAAGGGAAGAAAGGGTTTGGGTGAGCATCCGCCCATCCCGTCGCAATTCCCCTCCCCTGAATGAAAGCCACCGCCATGACCGCCATCTTCGAAATGTCGCCCCGCGCCCGTGATCTGCATGAACGGGTCACCGCCTTCATGGACGCCTATATCTACCCCAACGAAAAGA
>JAEMSB010000331.1 GCA_016463045.1 Niveispirillum sp. | reverse complement strand
TGCTGCCGACCGGGCCCCAGCCGGGGCTGCCAAAGGCGGCGATACGCCCGCTATCCATCTTGCGCACCAGCCGCGCATCATGCAGCTCACCGGCAATGGCGACCAGAACGCCTGGGCGTTTCCCGGCCAGGGCGCGGGCGGCGATCAGGGCATCGCGCAGATTGCCCGGCCCCTCCGCCCCCGGCGCATCGGCGGTGCGCATCGATCCCGTCATGATGATGGTGGCATCGGCAGGCGCCAGCAGCGACAGCAGGAAGGAGGTTTCTTCCATCGTGTCCGTCCCCTGCGCCACCACAAAGGCACGCACGCCATCGGCATGGCGGGCCTGGATTTCGCGGGCCAGCAGACGGATATCGTCGATGCGCAGGTTCTGGCTGCCCACGCTCATCAGGGGGCGTACCGTCACGGGTCCGCCCGTGCTGATCCCGGCGGCGCGCAGCAGGGCCGCGCTGTCGGCGGCATCGGACTTGCCGGCCAGCGCCAGGATGGTGCCGCCCAGCAGATAAAGGAAGGTCGTCTCTGAAAGCCCGGCCATGGTCGCGCCCGTTACAGGAGGGAATGCTGCCATATGGCGTGGGGCGTACCGTAACGCCAATGCCGATTTGGCGACCCCGTCCCGTCAGTCAGGCCGCATCATCGGCATGCAGCACCCGGTTGCGTCCGGCTGCCTTGGCCCGGTACAGGGCCTGATCGGCGGCCCCGATCAGCGCGGCCCCTTCACCTTGTTGTGCCGGACCCAGAGTGGCGGCCCCGGCGCTGATCGTGACATGGGCGCCGTCGGGACGGGCGGCATGGGCCAGACGCAGGCCCACGATGCAGCTGCGCATCTTTTCCGCCAGGCCGATGGCGGCATTCATGTCGCTGCCGGGCAGCAGGATGGCGAATTCCTCTCCCCCGTACCGCGCCGCCAGTTCGCCGGCGCGGCGCACCGATCCGGCCAGGGCGGCGGCCACGGCGCGCAGACAATCATCGCCCGCCGGATGGCCGTAGAAATCATTATAGCGCTTGAAATGATCGACATCGATCAGCACCAGGGACAAGGAACCCGTCCTCCGGCCCAGCCGCCGCAGTTCCTGCGCCAGCGACTGATCAAAGGCGCGGCGGTTGGGAATCCCCGTCAACCCGTCCATCGTGGCCAGCCGCGTCAGCGCGTCCGTACGCCGTTTCAGGGTCAGGTGCGTGCGGACCCTTGCCTGCACGATATGGGGATGGAACGGCTTGTTGATGAAATCCACCGCGCCGGCGGCCAGGGCCTTCAACTCGATCTCCACCCCGCGATGCGAGGTGATGAACAGGATGGGCACATTCTCCATTCCGGGCATCGCATACAGGGCGGCACAGGTGGCAAACCCGTCCATCCCCTCCATCTCTGCATCCAGCAGCACCAGATCGGGCAGTTCCGTCCGCGCCATGGCGACGGCTTCCATACCGTTGGTGGCAAAGCTCACATCGCCCATCTCCCGCACCACCTGTGCCAGGATGCGGATCGTGCTGACATCATCATCGACGATCAGGATGCGCAGGGGCGGAAGGGCCGCACCAAGCGCGAGGGGCATGCTCACGGTCAACCGGTCAACTCCGCATCCAACAATGCCAGCGCCTCGTCATAGCGCAGGCTATCCACCAATCGCGACAGTTCCATGAACTTGGATTTGCCCAGCCGCCGGGTCAACCCGTCTGCCATGCTGGCCACCACATCGGGTGCCGTCATGCGCCGTGCCCGCAGCGCGTCGCGCAGGGTGTTCAGGTCCAACGGTGCGTCGGCGGCGCCAGTCGCGGTGCGGGTGTCGGGAACCGTTGCCCGGATGGCGGCGCAAAGACTGGTCACCATGCCGTCCAGCCGGTCGATCTCCGCCGTCTGATCCCGGACGGGATCGTCGCGCAGACGCTCTTCCACCTGTGTGGCCAGTTCCATGGCCTCACGCGCAGCGACATTGCCGGCGGCCCCCCGGAATTCGTGCAGTTTGCGCATCGCGGCAGGGCTGTCGCCGGCGGCAATCATGCGGCGTAGGACGCTGCCCATGCCATCGAACCGTTCCGCGAACTGTTCCAGCACACTGTTCAGCAGGGCACGGTCGCCCATGACCCGGTTCATGGCATCCGCCATGTCGATACCGGGGATGCCGTCATCAGGGGCCGGGGCCGGCGCCACTTTCGGCGCAATGGTCGTTACCGGTTCCGGGCGGCGAAGGGGGATGGCCACGATCAGACCGCTGGCGGTACCGTCGCGGTTGACGGGTGCGGTGATGGCGGTCAACACGGGCAGGCGGCTGCCGTCCCGGCGGATGAAGGTCCATTCCCGCAGGTCGGCCTGTCCGGCTTCTGCATCTGCCGTCAGGATGTCCAGTGTGGACATGGGTCTGTCGCCCCGGCCGGCGGCGATGGCTTCTGCCCGGGCGGCCAGTTCGGCGGGGTCCAGGAACTGCGCCGGCGTGGCCCTGCCCACCATGTCATGCGGGCTGTGACCCAGTACGGCCTCTGCCGCGGGGTTGAATAGGGTGATGGTCCCGGATGGGTCGCAGGCGATGATGGCTGCCCCCGTACCATCCATGATGGCATGGCGTTGTGCCGCCAGCGCCTCGATCTCCATGGTGCGTTCGCGCACCTGCTGCTCCAGCCGGGTCGTCATGCTGCGCAGATTGGATTCCGCCGCCACCTGTTCAGTAATGTCGCGAATGACCATTGCCGTGCCGACGACCCGTGTGCCGGCCCTCACCGGCGTGGCCGTGACTGAAACATCGATCATCCGACCTTCCTGCCCCCGGCGGCGGGTGCGCATATTGACGACGCTGTCGCCGTTGCCCACGCGGTTCAGCAGATCCTGTTCCTGGATCTCTAGGCCCGGCGGCACGATCAGCGACAAGGTGGTGCGCCCGACGGCATCGCTGGCTTTCACCCCGAAAAGCCGCGTAGCGGCTTCGTTCCAGCTGCTGACATGGCCATTGGGGTCCAACCCGATGATGGCGTCGCGAGCAGAGTGGATCAGAGCGCCCAGCCAGGCATCGCGCGACCGGATGGCCCGGTCACGGCGCCGCGCCTGATGGCCCAGCAGCAACAGCAACGCCACCAGACCCGTCAGCGGCAGACCCAGTCCCAGCACCCAGAACCGCACGCCATCGGCATTGGCCGCGATGATACGGTCGCTGACCATGGTGGAAACTGTCAACTGCCGTCCCGGCATCCCATCCAGCGCCACGCGCTGTCGGACGACGCGTACGCGACCAGCATCCGTCTCGAAGGTTTTTGACGATCCACGTCCCCCCTCGTCGGCGACCGGCCTGAACTCGTCCTGCCAGCGCCAGGGATGGCCGTGCGCCATGCCGAAGCTTCGGGTGGGATCAGGATGCAGCAGGAAATTCTCCTGCACATCGGTCAGATAGACGCGGAAGATGGGGTTGAGGTCCATGGCCAGATCGGCCAGCAGCCCCCGCGCATCGACCGTGACCACCAGCACGCCGAATGGCACCCCGCCGGGTCCCGCCACGGGTGCCGCCAGACGCAGCACCGGGCGTGCCATCACTTCTATCTGCGGCATGCCACGGACGACATCCAGGTCATCGACATGGATACCGCCCGGTTCCAGGCCGGCAACCTTGTCGATAGCGGCCAGATCGGCGTTCAGCCGCGCTGCCGCTTCCAACTGCCCATCATCATTGTCGACGCTGGCCAGCATCCGCCGGTCGGTCAGGGTGAGATAGCTGACCCGGATCACGCCTGGCCTGGCCTGGATGAAGCCGCTGAAAATCGCTTCCATGCGGCTTCGCCACCGGTCCTGGGTCGAATTCTCGGTAGCATCGAATCCACCGCCTGCCACGGCGCGCGCCAGACCGGATGCCGGTGGCGTCAGTGTCAGGAACCGGACCTGCGCCCGCCAATCCTCCAGCGTGCGCGACAGGATATTGGCCCGCTGGACCGCCAGGGTACGTAGCCGTACATCCATTTCGGCCTGATAACTGGTCCGCTGTTCCCGACCTGCCACAAAGGCAATGGCCAGCACCAGCAGCGCCAGTCCCACGACCAGCAGCAGCATGGTCCGGGGGCGCAGTCCGCCTTCATCGACCGGATCAGAAATCAGCACCCCGTCACCCCTTTGGTGCGTCACGGACTTGTCCCCTGCACGCCTTCATAGGTATGCCAGTTGGACGCAAACCCCGCACGGGGAATAGATATACGGGGGGCCATAAGCCTGGTGCAATGGGTTAGGGACAGACGATCTTCGACAGTTGCGTGATGCATTCATGGCTGAAACAGCCAGCCGGCAGGCGCGGCAGATGCAGGATGGGCAAAGCATTGCCCAGAAAGGGGCGTAGGGCGGCGATCGTATCGCCGGGCGGCACGGTTCCCTCCGGCGTTTCCGACAGAACCAGGGCGGAAAGCGACAGCCCGCGCGCCCGCAACACCTCCACCGCCGTCAGGATATGGCTGATCGTGCCCAAATAGGTTCCGGCCACCAGGATGCTGGGCAGGCGCAGTTCGGCCATCCAGTCCAGGACGGTGGCCCCGTCATCCACCGGCGCCATCACCCCGCCGACCCCTTCGATCAACAGCGGGCCCGTGGCATCGGCGATCCGGCGGCGGCAGGCGGCCAGCATGGCGCTGTACGGCACCCGCCGCCCCTCCTGCCTTGCCGCCATGTTAGGGGCGAGCGGTGCCGCAAACCGCCAGGGCGACACGCGGTCCAGCGTTCCCGGCGTCATGTCCAGCCCCATGGCGTCAATCAGGGCGGCGGGATCGCTGCCCGCCGGGTCATTGGGATCAATCCCGCTGACCAGCGGCTTGAATGCATCCGGCGACAGCCCCGTTGCCCGCCAATGCCGCAGCAGACAGGCGCTGACAAAGGTCTTGCCGATATCGGTGCCGGTGGCGGTAACGAAATGAGGGCGCATGGTCAAATCCGTGGTTTCCTTGTGGGGCAGGTGGTTACCCTACCACCCCCCTTTCCCTCAACCCCCCCATGCATAACGGGGGATGCTGGCCTGCATTTGGGTCCTGACAGGCTCCGGTAACAGGTTTTATACCACTAGCCGGAACCCGTATGTCCTGTTGAAGGGATGAGAGATGAGCATCGCCGCCACTGCCCCGCACGCCGCCCTGGCCGGCAATCCGATCCGCACTGATTGGAGCCAGGCCGAGGTGGAGGCCCTGTTCAACCTGCCCTTCATGGACCTGCTGTACCGGGCGCAAACCTTGCACCGTCAGTTCTTCGACGCCAACGAGGTGCAGATCTCGACCCTGCTGTCGATCAAGACCGGCGGCTGCCCGGAGGATTGCAATTACTGCCCGGAGTCGGCGCAGTTCGATACGGGCCTGAAGGCCTCCAAGCTGATGCAGGTGGAAAAGGTCCTGGCTGAGGCGCGCGCCGCCAAGGAACAGGGTGCCAGCCGCTTCTGCATGGGGGCCGCCTGGCGTTCGCCCAAGGATCAGGACCTGGACACGGTCTGCGCCATGGTGGAGGGCGTGAAGGCCATGGGCATGGAAACCTGCGTCACGCTGGGCATGCTGCGTCCCGATCAGGCGCTGAAGCTGAAGGGCGCGGGTCTGGATTATTACAACCATAATCTGGACACGTCCGAAGAGCATTACGGCAATATCATCAC
>JAEMSB010000861.1 GCA_016463045.1 Niveispirillum sp. | reverse complement strand
AGAGCATGCCGTCATGGCCCATGGCGATGCCGTCATCGACCGCGATGGTGTTGAATTCCTTGGCAACGCCGCCCACGGACTCCACTTCGCGCGCCACCAGCTGGCCCAGATCCTTCAGATGCACATGGCCGGGCACGAACTGCGTGAAGGAATTGGCGATGGCCACGATGGGCTTGCCGAAATCCTCGTCCTTCATGCCGGTGGCGCGCCACAGGCCACGGGCGCCGGCCATGTTGCGGCCATGGGTGCTTTTGCGGGAACGAAGCTGCGGCACGGGGGTATTCCTTCAGGCTTGTTCGAAGATTTCAAAAAAAGATCGCTGATGGACAGAATAATATGAATGCGGTCGCCTAACCGCATCCAACATTCCTGCAACCCGTATATGCCCCCGCTGGGGAGCGGTTCAAGAAGCGGTTCAGGCTGTCCGGGCCAGGGCGGCGCGGCGGCGGACCAGCCGTTCGGCGAATTCCGACAGGCCGATCAGCAGCACCATGCCCACCAGCAGCCAGACCGGCAGCACCACCAGCCCCAGATGTTGCGCCAGCCAGCCCAGCGCCCCCGGAATCAGGGTGGCCCCGGCGCCCGCCGCCGTCATCTGGAACCCCACAGCATGCGGAGCGATGGCGTCGCCGACACGGATGGGGGTGAGGGAGACCAGCGTGGGGAAGGTGGGAGCAAGGCCGAAGCCCAGACCCAGTGCCGCCGCCATGCCCACGGCAGGCGTGGGGAACCAGGCGAACAGCAGGGCCGACACCAGGGCAATGGCAAGGCCGGCCCGCAAGGCATTGAAGGGGCGCACCCGCGCTGTCACCTGCCCGAACACCAGCCGCCCGAAGGTCAGCGCCCCCCAGTACAGGCCCGCGATAGTACCGGCAGTACCGACATCGATCCCGTGCTGGCGCGTCAGCAGCGTGAATAGCCACTGCCCGGCCGCCATCTCCACCCCGCAATAGACCATGAACAGGCCGACATTCAGCCAGATTACCGGATGGCGCAGGGCATCGGTGAAGGGGGCGATGGCCGTCGCCTCGCCCTTACCATCCCCATCGGCATCCTTGCCTTCCTCCCACCGCCGCATGGTCACCAGGAACATCACGGCCATACCAGCCAGGATCAGGGCGATCAGGGCATAACCCCAGCGCCAGCCGGCACCCATGGTGATGGAAGCCGTCATCAGCAGCGGCCCGGCGGTGGCACCCAGGCCCCAGGACCCGTGCAGCCAGTTCATGACGCGGGGGGAGAAACGGCGGGCACCATAGAGATTGATGCCTGTATCGATGGCACCGCTGGCCAGCCCGCCCAGAATGGCGGCAGGGATCAACAGATAGAAGGACGGCGTCAGGGCATAGGTGGCCAAGCTGGCCACCATGGCGGCACTGCTGACCGTCAGGACAACACCCAGGCCCATGCGGCGCACGATGCTGCCGCCCGCCAGACCGGAGAACAGGTAACCACCGGTGCCGCAGATCAGCAGAATGCCAAGATTGCCCAGGGGCCGGTCAAAGG
>JAEMSB010000330.1:789-5608 GCA_016463045.1 Niveispirillum sp. | reverse complement strand
CCCCAATAGGTTGGAACGTCTGCCAGCAAGGGCGCCTCCCCCAGCACATGCCGGGACAAGGAACCCATCCAGGGGATCAGGGCCACCGAATCCGTCAGCCCGCTGCCCAGGCTATTGCAGACCATGACATTACCGGCGCGCACTGCCTCCAACAATCCTGGCACGCCCAGGATGCTGTCAGGACGCAGTTCCAGCGGGTCGCAGAAATCATCATCGACGCGGCGCAGGATCACGTCGATCCGTTCCAACCCGCCCAGGGTCTTCAGATAGACGGCCTGATCACGCACCGTCAGGTCGGCGCCTTCGACCAGAGTCAGTCCCAGATGCCGGGCCAGGAAGGCATGTTCGAAATAGGCCTCGTTCAACGGGCCGGGCGTCAACAACACCAGACGCGGGCAGCCATCGGGACCCGAACAGCGGGGTGCCAGATTGATCAGGGTCTGGCGTAGCTGTTCAAAGAAGGGCGACAGCCGTTCGACATTGCAGCCGCGGAACGCCTCCGCCAATGTCTGGCTCATTACCACGCGGTTTTCCAGCGTGTAGCCGGTGCCCGTGGGCGCCTGGGTCCGGCTGGCCAGTACGCGCCAGATGCCGTCGCGGTCGCGCACCATGTCTGTGGCGATCAGGGTCAGGCGCGATCCGGCGGGCAGGTTCAGCCCGTGACAGGCGCGCAGGAAGCCCGGATCACCCAGCACCAGCGCTGGCGGCAGAACGCCATCGCGCACCAGCGTCTGTTCACCATAGAGATCTGCAAGCACCCGGTCCAGGAGCCGCGCCCGCTGGCGCAGCCCCTCCGCGATCATGTGCCATTCCGACTGCGGCAGCAGCAAGGGGATGGGGTCCAGCGGCCAGGGCCGCTCGACCCCTTGGGGATCGGCATAGGCGTGATATGTCACGCCATTCTGGAACAGCAGGCGCCGGCCCGCATCCCAGCGTTCTGCCATCGATGCGCCATCTGCGGCACCGGACGAGATGAACCCCTGCCAATGCGCGCGCACATGCCCGTCACCGGTGACCATCTCGTCCCAGGGTTCGGCATGTGCGTCCGCATTGTCGCGGGAAGGTTCAGCCAAGGCGTAGGTCAAGGGTCAACGGGAACTCGGGGTTTCTGATCTCGATCGGGGCCGCCATGGGTCCCGGCGTGTGGCCGAACGGGAAGAACCTGGCCAGCCGCCGCCCCTCTGCCTCGTTGGCATTGACCGGGAAGGTGGTGAAGTTCCGCCCACCCGGATGTGCCACGTGATAGGTGCAGCCGCCAATCGAGCGACCCGTCCAACTATCCACGATATCGAAGATCAACGGCGTATGCACGGGGATCGTTGGGTGCAAACAGGTAGGGGGCTGCCATGCGCGGTACCGCACCCCCGCCACAAACTCCCCTTCTGTGCCCGTCGGATGCAGGGGAACCTTACGGCCGTTGCAGGTGACGACGAACCTTTCGTCCGTGGCACCAGCCAGTTTCACCTGCACGCGTTCAAGGCTGCTATCCACGAAGCGGACAGTGCCGCCGCCGCCCGGCTCCTCCCCCAGCACATGCCACGGCTCCAGCGCGGAACGCAGTTCCAGGGTCAGGCCGCGCTGGCTGACATGGCCCAGGGTGGGGAAGCGAAAATTCAGATGCGGCTTGAACCAGCTTTCCTCAAACGCGTAGCCGGCGCCGCGCAGGTCGGCCACCACGTCCTGGATATCCTGCTGTACAAAATGCGGCAGCATGAACCGTTCATGCAGCTTGGTGCCCCAGCGGACCAGCTTGGCCCGATAGGGCTGCTTCCAGAACCAGGCGATCAAGGTACGCAGCAGCAGCTGCTGCACCATGCTCATCTGTGCATGGGGCGGCATCTCAAAGCTGCGCAGTTCCAGAAGGCCCAGGCGGCCCGTGGAACTGTCGGGGCTGTACAGCTTGTCGATGCAGAATTCGCTGCGATGCGTATTGCCCTGCACATCGACCAGAAGGTGGCGCAGCGCGCGATCGACAAGCCAGGGCGGGCAGTTGCTCCCCGCCTCGTCCAGGATCTTGAAGGCGATCTCCAGCTCATAAAGGCTGTCATGCCGCGCCTCGTCCACGCGCGGATGCTGGCTGGTGGGGCCGATGAAGGTGCCGGAGAACAGGAAGGACAGCGCCGGGTGGTTCTGCCAGTAGGTGAGGAGCGAGCGCAGCACATCGGGCCGGCGCAGGAATGGGCTGTCTCCCGGCGTTGGGCCGCCGACCACGACATGGTTGCCGCCGCCGGTGCCAACATGCCGGCCATCCAGCGCGAATTTCTCCGTCGCCAGCCTGCTTTGCCGCGCATCCTCATACAATTCGGTCGTGTTGCGGACCAGTTCATCCCAGCTGCTGGCCGGGTGGATGTTCACCTCGATCACGCCGGGGTCGGGCGTGACGGCGATATTGGCCAGACGCGGGTCCTTGGGCGGGCCATAGCCTTCCAGCACGACCGGCATGTCCAGTTCGACGCAAGCCGCCTCGATGGCTGCGATCAGTTCCACCCAATCCTCAAGATGGGACGTGGGGGGCATGAAGATATAAAGCCGGCCGTCGCGCGGTTCCACGCATAGGGCCGTGCGCACCACCCACCAGGCCGACTGGCCCTTTTCAGGTGTGTTCTCGCGTACATCGGCCATGCGGCGATGCCGCTCGCTGGGTTCCGTGCGGCCCCTGTTCACCGCCACCATCTGCGTCAGTTCTTCATAGGCGGGCAAGGGTGTGCGCGGATCGAACGGATCCTGTTCGTAATGATAAGGATACTGGGTCGGCGCGACCCAGGGCAGGGACCCCAGCGGCAGGCGGTACCCGACGGGACTGTCGCCCGGCGCCAGGAACAGCTTGTCCGTGCGCGTCGCCCAGGCAGAGGACAGCCAGACCGGCCCCGTCGCCTCATGCCGGCGGTTCAGGGGAAGGGCAAAGCCGATGGGCTGGTCCAGCCCACGCTCAAAAACCCTGGCCAGACGCGCGCGCTCTTCCTCATTGTCCAGCTTGCTGTCGAACGGGTCGACATTGACCGGCAGCTTGCGTTCCTTGTTGATGTAGTACCAGGGGTCCTCGAACGCGGCGCGGGCGTAATCGCCGGGGATACCCAGCTTCTCCGCCAGGGTCTTGATGTACAACTCGGCATGTTCGGCCTTGAAGCCGTAATCCTTGCGCTCATCCGCCTGATATTCATCATGCGTCCACAGCGCATCGCCATCCTTGCGCCAGTAAAGCTGCAAGGCCCAGCGCGGCAGGCTTTCGCCGGGATACCATTTGCCTTGGCCGAAATGCAGCAGGCCGCCCTGGGCAAAGCGCCGCTTCAGGCGGCGGATCAGGTCGCCGGACAGCAGGCGCTTGGTGGGGCCCAGAGCCGAGGTATTCCATTCGGCCCCGTCCATATCGTCGATGGAGATGAAGGTGGGCTCGCCCCCCATGGTCAGGCGGATATCGCCCTCCACAATCTCCCGGTCCACCTGCTTGCCCAGCGCGTCGATGGCGGCCCATTGTTCGGGCCAATAGGGCTTGGTGGTGCGCGGCTGCTCACGGATGCGGGTGACCGACATCTGGTGCTCGAACGACACCTCGCACAGTTCCAGCCCGCCGGTGACGGGCGCAGCGCTGAACGGGTCGGGCGTGCAGGCCACCGGGATATGCCCTTCACCGGCCATCAGGCCGGAGGTCGGGTCCAGCCCGATCCAGCCGGCACCCGGCAGATACACCTCGCACCAGGCATGCAGGTCGGTGAAATCCGCCGTCGGCCCCTCCGGCCCTTCCAGCGGTTTCTGATCGGCCACCAGCTGGATCAGGTAGCCCGAGGCAAAACGCGCGGCCAGACCCAGATGACGCAGAGCCTGCACCATCAGCCAGGCGCTGTCGCGACACGACCCGGTGCATTTCTCCAGCGTCTCTTCCGGTGTCTGCACGCCGGGTTCCAGGCGGATGACATAGCCGATGGCGTTCTGCAGTTTGGCATTCAGGCTCATCAGGAAATTGACGGTCGCCTGCTCCGACCGGTCAATTTCCGCCAGGAAGGCGGACAGAAGCGGGCCGGCAGGTTCGGTTTCCAGGAACGGCTTCAGATCCTTGGCCAGCAGCGGATCATAGGTGAAGGGCACCGTCTCCGCCGCCGGTTCCAGGAAGAAATCGAACGGGTTGATGGCCGCCATATCGGCGACCAGATCAACCTCCAGCGTGAATTCCGTGGTCTTTTCCGGAAAGACGAACCGGGCCAGCCAGTTGGATTGCGGGTCCTGCTGCCAGTTCAGGAAATGCTTCTTCGGCGTGACTTTCAGGGAATAGGAGAGAATGGGGGTGCGCGCATGCGGGGCGGGCCGCAACCGCACGATCTGTGGCCCCAAATTCACGGGCCGGTCGTAGCGGTAGATGGTCTTGTGGTTCAACGCGACATGAATACCCATTCGCCCCTGTCCCCCACCAATATGCGACCGCCGGATGACGGTGCGATGACGGTAACACCAAAAGAAGGGGTGGTTAAGGTGCGTTGCAGCAATTGTTGCGGAGCCAAGGGAAATCCGCCGGTTCCCCCGCCACATTCCCGCCCATCATTTCTGCATGCTGTGCGGATGCGGGGGTTCGGTGTAGGGTGCCGGATACCTTCGCGGATCGGCTGATTCCGTGACGGCTGCCTCATGCCCGGATACCCTTGATCAAGTTTGGAAAAATGAACGTTTTCAAAGACTTCGAAGCCAAGATTCATGATGCGCTGAACCAGATGGTTCAGGCAGGCGACCTGCCGTCCGGGCTGGACTTCTCCCGAATCACCGTTGAACCGCCGCGCGATCCCAGCCATGGCGACGTGTCCACCAATGCTGCAATGATCCTGGCAAAGCC
>JAEMSB010000330.1:0-779 GCA_016463045.1 Niveispirillum sp. | reverse complement strand
GTCGCCCGTCTGAAAGACGCCGCCACCGTGACGGAGGCGGCGGTCGCCGGCCCCGGCTTCGTGAACCTGCGCATCGATACTGGTTTCTGGCTGTCGCGCATGGCCGACATCCTGAACCTCGGTGCCGGTTTCGGGTCTAGCAACCTGGGTCAGGGCAAGCCGGTCAATGTCGAATATGTGTCGGCCAACCCGACCGGCCCCATGCATGTGGGCCACACGCGCGGCGCCGTGGTGGGCGACGCGCTGGCCCGGCTGCTGATCAAGACGGGATTCAAGGTCACGCAGGAATATTACATCAATGATGCCGGTGCGCAGGTCGACGTCCTGGCCCGCTCCGCCCACCTCCGCTATCGCGAGGCGTTCGGGGAGACGATTGAAATCCCCGCTGGCCTTTATCCCGGCGACTATCTGGTCCCCGTCGGGCACGCGTTGAAGGACCAGTATGGCGACAAGTTCCTGAATGCCGACGAAGCTGAATGGCTGCCGCTGTTCCGGGAATTTGCCGTCGCGCAGATGATGGTGCGCATCAAGGAAGATCTGGCGCAGATGGGCGTGAAGCATGACGTCTTCTCGTCCGAACGCGCCCTGGTCGATGCCGGTGCCGTCGATCTGGCGTTGAAGACGCTGGAAGATCAGGGCCTGATCTATACCGGCGTGCTGGAGCCGCCGAAGGGCAAGAAGCCCGACGATTGGGAGCCGCGCCCCCAAACCCTTTTCGCAGCCAGCCGGTTTGGCGATGATGTGGACCGCCCGTTGAAGAAGTCGGACGGTTCCTACAC
>JAEMSB010000860.1 GCA_016463045.1 Niveispirillum sp. | reverse complement strand
GACGGCGAAGTCGCAGGGCAAGTGGATCGGCCCGGACTGCACCCCCGCACCATAATCTGCTTGCGCTTTGCATCGGCTGCGTAGAGCCTCCTGCCCGTTCCGCACAGAGAACGGGGAGAGGATATGGACAAGTGGATGCTGGCCGCCGGGCCGCTGACGATGCTGGTCGTGCTGGCCGCCTGTGGCAGCGAGCCACCGCCTGCGCCGGTGGAGGACGCGCCGGTCCTGATGCAGGCGGGGCAATGGACGCTGACGCGCAAGACCACCGGCTATAACACGCCCACCGTGACGCCTGCGGAATATCAGGCGGCGCTGAAACAGGTGGCGGAGGAGAAATTGTGCATCGCGATCGGCCCCGACGGCCTGCCCGATGCAGACGCGCTGGCGGGCAAGGAAGGCACGGCCTGCACCTATAAGGACAAACTGGCGCGCAAGGGGCGGCTGATCGCCACGCTGGCCTGCACGGCGGGCGCGGGCACATCCGAAATCGCGGTGGAGGGCAATTATACCGCCGACACGCTGACGCTGGGCACTACGATGACCAGGACGCAGGGCGGGCAGCCGGTGCTGCGCACCACGCATGACCTGACCGGCAAGCGGACGGGGGCGTGCGCGAAAGCTGACTAGAAGATCCGCACCGGCCCCCTCAATCCAGCGCGCGGATGGCCCGTTCGTCGCACCGGCGGGCGATCCGTTCCACCGGGCTGACGGCCGGCACGGTCAGCGCCTGCCCGATCCGCAGCGGGGCGAAGCGTTTGCGCGCGATGCCTTCGCACGCCAGCGCCATTTCCAGCATGCGGGGCGGCGTGTTACGCTGCTCCCAGGACAGGCGGAACGTCCCCCAGTGGATGGGAATGGCGGTCGATGCGCCCAGCCGCCTGAACACCTCCACGGCCTGCACCGGGCCGATATGCGCATCCGACTGCATCTGCCCCTTCCAGAAGCGGAACGCGCCGATCGGGATCAGCGCCAGCCGGATCGGCCCGATCCGCGCCGCCTGCGCGGGCCAGCCCATGTCGCCCGCGCCGGTGTCGCCGGCAAAGAAGATATTGCCCGCCCGCGTTGCGATCACGAAGCTGGACCATAGCGCGCGGTTGCGGTCGGTGCCCCAACGGCTGCCCCAATGATGGTTGCGGATCACATGCACGCGATAGTCGGGACAATGTTCGTAATTGCCGCACTGGATCACCGCCTGCGGAGCAAGGCCGTTGAGGGCCGCGCCGCTGACCGACTGGTCCCAGTCGAGCGCCGTCGCCGGGATGCCATGCGCTTTTAGGATCGTGTCGTTGCCAAGACTGGTGACGATCCGGGGCCGGTCCCGATCCCACAGCCGCTTCAGTGTGGGCAGATCCATATGGTCGTAATGATTATGGCTGATGACGATCAGGTCGATCTTGGGCAGGTCGTCGAAACGGATGCCCGGCTGCGCTATCCGTCTGGGGCCGAAGGGCGGCATGGGGCTGGCGAAGTCGGACCAGATGGGATCGGTCAGGATGTTGATTCCGGCC
>JAEMSB010000329.1 GCA_016463045.1 Niveispirillum sp. | reverse complement strand
GTGAAGACCGAGGCCAAGACCAAGTAACCGGCCCTTTGGACACGAGCGAAGCCCCGGCGGATCACCGCCGGGGCTTTTGTTGTCTGTCAGAATGAAGGTGAACTGCTGCCCAATCTCATCCCCATGATGAGATTGGGCACGCGGTGCGGGTCAATCCGTTCAAACCCTACAGAATCTGACCCGCAAGCTTCAGCCCCGCACCAGTTCCGCCGGGCTGCGGAACAGCAGGTCGCGGGGGCTGACGCGGGCGATGAAGGCGGCGAAGTCGCGGTCCTCGCCATGTACCGCATCGTGATAGGCGTCGAACAGGTCTTCGTAGAGCTGCAATTCCTTCAGCAGGGCCGTCTTCTGTTGCAAAGAGGCCTGTTCCATCAGGTCGGTATGCAGCATGGCCAGCCCCGCCACACGCCAGTCAGCCCCGGCGAAGAACGGGATCAGCACCAGATTCTCATCCGCCTTGTTCCCGGCGGAAAAGATGATGCGGCCCAGGCGCAGGGCGCGGCGCTTGCTGCCCGTGGCGGCGCGGCCACCATCATAGCCGGACGCCTTGCCCTCCGACACGCCGATGCGGGCAGTGGCGGCCAGGACCGGCACCCCGTCCTTGCCCTCGCCCTTCAGCCCGTAAAGGATGCCGCCGGCGACATTGGTCAGGATGGAGGAGAAGGCGATCAGGGTTTGGCGATCCGCCTCGGCCAGCGCCTCATGCGAAACACCCAGGGATGTCAGCGCCGTCAGGATGGTGGGGGCCACTTCGCGGGCCGGGCGCGAGATGCCGACCGTGACCGTCTTGGCCTGATGGCGGATGGTATCGACGGGGCGGCTGGTTTCCTCAAACAGCTTGCGCATCAGTTCCACCCCGCCCGACAGCAGGGTGGCACGGTTGCCCGCATCGGCGGTGGCAAGCGACGCCGACAGCGCCGCCAGTTGTGCCACGGCGCGCGGCGGCAGGGCCGCGTCCTGTTCGCCATCGGCCACACGGCGCAGTTCCACAGCGATGGCGTCGATGATAGGGGCCAGCGGACGGTCCCTTTCCACCAGCGCCTGTTCGATGGAGACGCCCAGGGCGCGGAACCCCTGTGACCGGCGGTCGATGGCGCGGGCGGCGTGGAAGCCCCAGAGGTGGCCGACCACGGTCGCCAGCACGAAATCCAGCCCCGCCCCCGCCGACGGCACACGGATCACCGCCTCGGCATAGCTATCAAAGCAGGTTTCGCCCTTGGCGGCGATGACCAGCGGCTTGCCGGCATGGGCCTTGAAGATCGCCACTTCCTTGGCCGTATCCTGGGCCAGCAGCGGCGGCAGGTCATTGGCGATGACCAGGGTCAGCGGCTCCGTCGACAGGTCGATATGTTTCTTGTCTTCGGTGAAATCGACGGGGATCGACTTGTAGCAAAGCTCCGACAGCTTGATACGAATCTCTTCCGCCGCGATCTTGTTGGGGCCATTGCCGACCACCGCCCAATAGCGGTTCTGCGGCGCATAGCGTTCGGCGCAGGCGGCGATCAGGTCTTCCTCGTCCAGCACTTCCTGAATGCGGGCGGGCAGCCCTTCCAGCGCCACCAATTCATCGTGGATCTGCGTTGCCGACAGGGTGCCCAGCGCGTCGGCAATGCACAAGGCCGTCAGCTTGCCGGCGGCCACCTGGCTGTAGAACGCCTTGGTGCTGGCCACCGCCATTTCGATATCGCGCCCGTCGCTGGTGAACAGATGGCTGTCGGACTTGCGCACCAGGGGGCTGTTGCGGCGGTTGACGATGGCGTGGATCCAGGCGCCGGAGGCGCGGGCCAGATCGACGGTGCGGTTGGTGTCGGTGGTGGTGCCGGACTGGCTGATGGCGATGACGATGGCGTCATCCAGGCGCACACCATCCAGATCGGACGACAGTTCCGACGCCTTCGCCGCCTCCACATGGATCGACGTGCCGGGCAGGGCCTGACGCAGCAGATGGGCGACACCCATGCCGGCGATGGCGGCCGTGCCCTGCCCCGTCACAAAGATGCGGCGGATGGCGGGCTTGGCCGGGTCGGCCAGACGGCGGCGCAATCCCACCCAGATGCCATCGGGGCCAAGGTCGAAGCTGGCGGCGCGGCCCTGGCGGGTATAGCGGCCCACCAGCGTCTTGCGCACCGAGGTGGCGCTTTCATGCACTTCCTTTTCAAAGAAATGCGCGAAATCGCCCCGGAAAATATCGCGGCTGAAAATCTCGATGGTTTCGGGCTTCAGCTCCGTCTCTGCCCCATCATCGATGGTGCGGGCCTTGATTGCCGGTTCGCCGTCCAGGGTGGACAGGGTCACCTGCAACCCGCCCTTTTCCACCTTGGCCATGGCGATGGAGGACCGCGCGCGGGGGGCGAGGCCGTAATTTTCCGACGCGATGATCAGACCGTCGCGGACCTGCGCCAGGAACAGCGACTGGCCGCTGCCCTTCTGCCCGAAATAAAGCCGCTGCGGCTCCGTCGGGTGCAGAAGGCCGATGGCGACGGACCCTTCAAACTGCCTCAGCGTCGACAGGAAGCGGTCGGGCGTTTTGGCGCTGGGGGTCAGGCGGAAAGCGACGGGGATGATCTTGGCATCGGTGGTCACCTGGGCCGGCACCTCATGTCCCGCCCCGCGCACCAGACCGTCCTTCAGCCCGCGGTAATTATCAATATCGCCGTTCAGGACGCACATCGTGTCGGCATCGGGCGTCAGGGTCGGGGTATTGTCGCCGGCCAGCCAGCCCGATTGCGGGTGGCAGTTGGGCAGGTTGATGGCCCCGTGCGAGGCCCAGCGCGTATGGGCCAGGATCGCCACCTGATCGGCCTGCAAGGCGATGGACCACAGCAAGGCGTCGGCCCGCACCTTGGCCCGCAGGGTGGCGCCATTGTCGCCCAACTGCCCGATCAGTTGCGCCACCTTATAGGTGAAGCGCGCGGTGGCCCCGCCATCGGGCAGGGCATGGATGGTGACGGCGCCATCGGCATCGAACGTATCGCGCCCGGCGGATGCTGCTTGGCGCCGCCAATCCGCCATCTGTCCGTCCGACACGGGGCCTGGCAGACGCAGCTGAACCGCCACGCCGGCACTGTCGCGCCCGCGCACCTCCAGCCGGTCCAGGTTTTCCAGAACCTGTTCGATGGACCAGGCGGCGAAATGCTGTGCCCGGGCCGGGGTCGGCACGCCCCCGATCAGCGACAGGGTGCGGTCGATATTGGCCAGCACCTCGTTGCGCAGCTGCCAGCCATAATCACGCAACCGTTCGGCGGTACGTTCGGCGACGGGGTCACGGGCGATGGGGCTGGCCTTCAGCTCCGCCTCTAGCCCCTCGATCCGGGTGGCGGCCTGGGTCAGCCGGTCGCGCAGGTCGGCGCGCTCCACCAGCGCCAGATGCGTGGCAAAGGCCATCAGGTCGTCAAAGCGGGCATGCAGCTGATCCAGCGCGGCATCGATGCCGGCCAGATGGCCGATCCCGGCATCGCGCAGCCCATCGGCCAGCAAGGCGATCCAGGAGACGTCGTTATCCTGGTGCCAGGTCAGGTTCGACAGAAAACCCGCAATGCCGCACATGTCCAAAATCCCTTTGCAAAGATACGCCGCCTTGATACCCCGAGGCCCCCGCCCGGTGCAAATAATGTGCATGCCCCGCGAAAGGGGCGGAATTGCGGTGATGGTGATAACGGGGAACGGAAAGCGGATAGGACGTGCGGGGTTACCGCAGCTGCAACAGGTCCCACTTGTTCCCATAAAGGTCCTGGAAGACGGCGACGCTGCCATAGGCCTCGTGTCGCGGTTCCTCCAGGAACTTTACCCCCGCCGCGACCATCGCTTCATGGTCGCGGGCGAAATCGTCGGTATGCAGGAACAGGAAAACGCGGCCCCCGGCCTGATGGCCGATCTGCGCCTGCTGTTCTGCCCCCACCGCCTCGGCTAGCAGCAGGCGGGTTTCCGTGGACCCCTTCGGCGCCATCAGAACCCAGCGTTTGCCGCCACCCAAATCAGTGTCGCTGACCAGTGTGAAGCCCGCCCGGTTGCGGTACCAGGCGATGGCTTCGTCATAATCCCGCACCAGCAGGGTCAGGGCGCCGATGGCGGGCATGGGGTCAGTCGCGCAGCAGGTCGTTGATGGAGGTCTTGGACCGGGTCTGCGCATCCACGCGCTTCACGATTACGGCACAGGAGAGCGACGGGCCGGGGCTGCCATCGGGCAGGGCCTTGCCGGGCAGGCTGCCGGGGACGACGACGGAATAGGCCGGAACCCGGCCCACGAACACCTCGCCCGTGGTGCGGTCGATGATCTTGGTCGTGGCGCTGATGAATACGCCCATGGACAGGACGGCGCCCTGTTCCACGATCACGCCTTCCACCACTTCCGACCGCGCGCCGATGAAGCAATCATCCTCGATGATGACGGGGCCGGCCTGCAAGGGCTCCAGCACGCCGCCGATGCCCACGCCGCCCGACAGGTGCACATTCTTGCCGATCTGGGCGCAGGAACCGACCGTGGCCCAGGTGTCGACCATGGTGCCCTTGTCCACAAAGGCGCCGACATTGACGAAGCTGGGCATCAGCACCACACCCGGCGCGATATAGGCGCTGCGGCGCACCACGCTGCCCGGCACGGCGCGGAAGCCGGCCTGACGCCAGCCCGCCTCGTCCCAGCCATCAAACTTCGACGGGACCTTGTCCCACCAGGACGCCCCGCCCGGCGCGCCGGAAATCATGGCATTGTCGTTCAGGCGGAAGGACAGCAGCACGGCCTTCTTCAGCCACTGGTTCACGACCCAGGACCCGTCCACCTTCTCTGCCACCCGCGCCTCGCCGGCATCCAGCAGCGATAGCGCCTTGTTGACGGCGTCGCGCACGTCACCGGTGGTGGAGAAACCCAGGTTGGCACGGTCTTCCCAGGCCTGGTCGATGGTGCGGGCGAGATCGGCGAAGCTGCTCATCGCTTGTGGTCCTGATGTTCGGTTTAGGAAGGATCGCCGGCGACTTTGGGGGTGGGCACCCTGGGTGTCAACGAAGCCTCAAGCAAGGCGCCCATGCCCGCACGATCGTTCGGGAAACACCCTTACCGCAGATGCGCCGTGATCTCGGCCAGCCACGCCTCCACATCGGGGATGACATGGTGCACATGGTCGCCGGGATGGGCATGGGCGCTGGGATCGGGGTGGGAATATTCGCTGTCAGTGCGGACCCAGACGGTCGTCATGCCAGCGGCGGCGGCGGGCAGAAGATTGCGGTGCAGATCCTCCACCATGGCGGCACGGGCGGGATTGATCCCGAAGCGGCGGATCATGGTGGCATAGGGGGCGGGATCGGGCTTTGGCACGTAATCGGCGGCCACGATGTCGAAGATGCCGTCGAAATGATCGGCCACACCCAGTCGGGCCATCACATTCTCGGCATGCCGAACGGAGCCGTTGGTGAAGATCACCTTGCGTCCCGGCAGCGCCTTCAAGGCGTCAGCCAACAAGGGTGATGGGGCCACGGGCGTCACGTCGATATCATGGACATAGGCCAGGAACGGCGCCGGATCCATGCCATGGTCGATCATCATCCCGCGCAGCGAGGTGCCGTGCAGCCGGTAATATTCCTTCTGCTTCAACCGTGCCGCCTCCCGCTCCATGCCCAAC